>JAIOPA010000002.1 GCA_021414165.1 Candidatus Eiseniibacteriota bacterium | reverse complement strand
CCGCGTGGCGTGGGCATGCTGCCCGACCCTGCGCGCGTGTTGGCCGAGCTCGAGGCCAGCAAAGTGCCGGTCATCGCGTGCGAGCTGCGCGCCGGTGGCATGGTGCCGATCGAGGAGGGTGCGGCCTATGCGCGCAACAAGGGCGCGTGGGGGCTGTGTGCCGAGCTGGTCGACCTGGACGACGTGCCCAAGGAGCTCAAGGCGCTGCTCGCCAACCGCGCCGCGTAGCTGCGCGGTCACGCGCCAGCGACTTCTGGCGCGGCCTAACGGCGTCCCGGGGCGGGGTCGGGGTAGTTGGCGGCGCGCTTCAGCATCTCGCCGCGGACCTCGTTCAGCAGGTCGCCCGCCGCGTCCTTGAGCATCCCGCGGTAGATCGAGCGCGGCACGCTCATGCGCGGCTCGGCCTCGAGCTCGTAGTGCACGTGCACGCCGGCCGAGTCGGGCTCCAGACGCCATTGCCCGTGGTAGTGCCAGAAGTCCTTGCCGAGCACGTCGCGGAACTCGATGCGCTCGCCTGGCACCTCGGTGATCGCCAGCGTCACGTTGACCTTGCGCCGGAACACGAAGATGCCGCCGCTGGCCACCTGGTGTACGTGCAGCGCGCCGCTCGAATCGCGCTCGGAGCGGCTCGACACCATGGAGTGCACGAACTCCGCGATGTGGTCGTAGTCGGTGAGCACTCGCCACGCGACCGCGGCCGGCACGGGGGCCTTGAAGTCACCCTCCACGCGGCAGCTGCGCGGCTGGGAATCGATGCGCACCTTCACGTCGTGCGCCCATGCGAGTGGGGCCCCCAGCAGCAGGAGCCCCAGCGCGACAAACAGCAGGCGGGCGCGGTTTCCCGCGCCCGCCCTGGGCGTGCGACCGTTCTTCGTGTCCGGCCGCGCGAACATCAAGGAGTTCCCGATCGATCCCGGCCTCAGAACGAGACCACGGCCTCGAACATGACGCCGTCGAACTGCGCGTCGTGGCGGATGTCCGCCGTGGGGAAGTCCTTGTACTCCTGCTTCACGTACTCGAGCTTCGCCAGCAGCGTCTGCGTGAGGAACCAGCCACCGCCGACCTGCGTGCGGTTGACCGTCGCCTCGTTCGCGAAACCGGCGAACTTGCCCTTCACGGTGGCGTAGCGGCCGCCCACGTACAGGTTGTTGCCCGGCAGGCGGTACACGACTTCACCGGCGTTCTGCGTGAACTTGCGGTCCACGGTCTCGCCCAGGTTGCGGCCCTCGGACTGCTCGATGTTGCCAAAGATCTCGAGGCCCTTGTACGAGACGAACGGGTTGACGACCCACGCCTTCACTTCGCGGCCGAAGCCCGGACGCACGTCACCCGACCACGCCTGATCCTTGTCGGTCGAGTTCTTGCCTTCGATCACGTAGTAGTAGCGCGAGCCCGAACGGCTGCCCGTGTACAGCGTGTTGTTGATCGACTTCGACGTGTTGTAGATGGAGCCCGTCAGGCGGACGCGGGCGCCCTGCTCGAACGTCTTGTCATAGCCGAGCTTGGCGACCATCGAGGGCGAGCGGCTCTCCGGCTTGGTCACGAGACCACGGACCTCGCCGCCCATGACGGCGACCATGCCGAGGAACTCGTTCTTGCGCACGTAGACTTCGCCACCGATCTCGGTCGTGAACGCGTCCATGGGCAGGTTGCCGACGAACGGGTTGAACATGGCGTTGCCGTTGTCGCTGCGGCGGAAGTGCATATCGCCGTAGTTGATCTCGAAGTGACCCATGCGGAGCGTCACGTACTTCATGATGTTGTCGAGCGTCTCGTTCTCCCACGGCGAGCCATCGATCAAGAGGTAACCGTCCTTGACCCACGTCTCCTGGTGGTGGCGCGACGACAGGTAGCTCGTCATCGACACGCGGATACCACGCGCGAGCTGCGCGTCCATGTACAGGTTCGCCTCGGCGTTGTTGAAGCCCGAGCCGATCTTGATGAGCGTGTCGGCCGCCGGGATCGGCGACTGCGCGTTCTCATGCGACAGCGACTGGAACTGCTGCGTGAACGAAGCGCCCCACTGCAGCTTGAAGCCGTCGTAGTCCACGCCCTCGGCCTTCGGGGCCTCGAACACGTTGATGCCACGCGCGTCGTGGTAGCGGAAGTGCGAGATCACGTTGGGCGAGGCCTTGGCGCGGTCGGTCTCCTTGGGGGCAGACGGGTTCTCATCGGCCGCGAACGCGGGTACAGCCATCATCACAGCGACGGCAAGCAGCGCGGCCGCCTTCAGGATCCGGGTGACAGTCGTAGTGCTATGCATATACGGACTCCTTTCCCTATGGTTTAGTTGCCGGAGGTGGGTGAGGTGATGCTGGCCACATCGCGGTTCATGAGCAACAGCTGGTACTTGATCGTCACGGGATCGCCGACCTTGATCGCACCCATCATCATGGTGGGCGGCTTGATCCCGAACGTGGACATCTTGAGGTTGTAGTCGCCGCTCAACCACACGCCACCGCTGCCGGGGACCATGTGGCCGTTGAGCACCACCGGCTTCGTGGAGCCGGCGATGGTGATCGTGCCCTCGGCGGTCAGCTTGAGCGTGTCGCCGACGGCACCCGCAGGCACGAACTTCTCAAGGTGCACCGTGACGTCCGGGTGCTCCTTGGCGTTCATGGTCTTGAGCATGTTCTTGTCGATGCCGGACTTCTCGGAGTGCAGCGTGGCGACCGGCACGACCACGTCGACGCTGGACACCTGGCCAGCCTTGACGAGTGCGATCCAGTCGTTGCCCGTTGCGGCATCGGCGCGATGCACGGTGACCTTGGATGCGACCGAGGTCAGTTCCCAAGCGTGCATGGTCGAGCTTCCGAACACCTGCAGCGTCGACTTGGGACCCAGCGTGACCGGAACAGCAGTCGCGGCGAGTGCAACGCCGAGTGCAATGCTGGCCAGGACTCCGGCCAGTACCAGGATGCGGGTGGGGCCCTTCATGTGGAGCCTCCGGATGTAGCGAGTCACTATGGTGACCACTCGGTGATGTCGATCTTGATTCGACTCGTGCTCCGCGATCCGGATCACTGTGCGCCGGTTTCGCTTCGCGCCTTCACCGAACGGACCTCTATCTGCGTCTGCACACGAAGCATCGCCCTTCCGTGCGCATCCGCCTATGGTGCGAAAGGACCCCCGCACGTGTTCTTAAGGACCACTCCAGCGCATGCGTGTGTGCTCTTGGTCAGGTGCTTGCATGCGCTTGTCAGAGCGTGAACAAACGCCTGAGTCTGCGGTCTCGTTCGCGGCTGGATCGGCGATGTGACAGGCGATGGCGAACGACTCTTGGGGTGGGACTCGGTGGCGGGTCCCTGACTACTCTCGCCGCGCGGAGGATGGTCGCGCGCAGCGGTGTGACCAGTCGGGTTCAGTACGACGTGACTAGAAGCCCTGCGTCCAGGTATGAACGGCCTTCACGACCGTGAGGTTCTTGCGGCGAAGCGCCTCGGCGTACACGGCGGCATTGGGCCACGAGTGCTTGCCGCAGTCGCATGCGAGCTTGCCATCGGGGCGCTCGGTGACCTTGCACGACTTGTCCTTGCAGAACGGGCACATCGGTGAACCTCCTGTGTGGAATACACGCAGTCTAGCGGCGCGCGTGGCGAGCGGCAACCTCGTGCGGTCAGACGAGAGAACGCGCCGCATCGGTGAGCGCGTTGGAGCGTGCGATGCGCGCGAACAGTTCGGCACTCGTTCGGCGGGTGCGCGTGCGTTCGGGGGCATCGAAGTCGACACCGTAGAGCCCGAAGCGGCCATGGTAGCCCTCGGACCACTCGAAGTTATCGAGCAGTGACCAATGCAGATAGCCGAGCACCGGTACGCCCTGCGCGATGGCACGGTGCATGGCCTCCACGAACCCCACCAGCGCGCGCGGGCGGATCGAGTCGTGTGCGTCTGCGACCCCGTTCTCGGTGATCAGCACCGGCCGGCCGTAGCGCCCAGCGGCGAGCAGCGCCTGCTCGAGCCCAGCGGGCCAGACCTCCCAGCCGAGGTCGTTGACCGGCGTGCCCGGGGGCACCACGTGGGGCACGGGAGCGAGCGACTGCACGCGCCAGCGCGTGTAGTAGTTGAGTCCATACCAGTCGAGCGTGCCCTTGAGATCGCCGGGCGTGCGCTTCACCGCGCGCGCACCTGGGATCGAGAGATCGATCGTGCCCGTGATCGGCGCGGACTCCACCGCTAGATTGAAGACGCGATCCTCGATCGCGGCCTGCAGGTGATCGAGCGGGTTCCAGGCGCGCAACGGCTCGAGCTGTACGCGATGTTTGGCAAAGCCCACGCGCGCGGCGTGGCCATCGCCATCGGCATCGATGCGATCCTCCGAGTGCAGCACGTGATACGCGCGCCCGTGCGCCTCGAGCAGGTTGGCCATGACCGCCAGCGCACGCGAGTCATCGCGCACCGCGGGCGGCCACACGCCCTCGCTGTAGCTCCTGAACGCATACACCTCGGGCTCGTTCACGGTGCACCACCAGTCCACCTCGCCGCCGAACTCGCGCGCGCAGAAGCGCACGAACGATTCGAAGTGGTCGATCGCGCTGCGCGACTCCCAACCGCCCGCATCGGCGAGCCACAGCGGGTTCGTGAAGTGGTGCAGCGTCACGACCGGCGTGAGTCCATGCCGGTGCAGCGAGGCGAGCACCTCGTGGTAGTGCGCCACGGCTCCCGGGTCGTGCTGGCCCTTCACGGGCTCCAACCGGCTCCACTCGAGCGACAAGCGGTGCGCGTTGTGGCCATCGGCCGCCGCGAGAGCGAAGTCGTCGTTGAAGCGCCGGTAGTGCTGGCACGCGTCACCGCTACCGCGACCACCCACGATGACGCCCGGACGTTGCTCGAAACGCCACCAGTCGTTGTGCGTGTTGCCGCCCTCGACCTGATGCGCGCTCGTGGCTGCGCCCCACAGGAAGCCGGCAGGGAAGTGAAGAGGTTCGCTCATGACGCCAAGGCTACGGCCTCGGCGCGGGCGATGCACGTGCGGTGTGCGGCGCGGCAGGCCGGAGCCACATCGTCAGGCTGCTGCAAGGAATCACCCCGCGCACGCCGCACGCGCGCGCGGCAGTGGTAGGTTCGCCGCCCATGTCCGCCACCGCCCCTGCCGACTCCCCGCGCTCGTTCACCGAGGGCTTCCGCGCGCTCCGCCACCGCGACTTCCGCCTCTACTTCGGCGGCCAGTTCGTGTCGCTCATCGGCACCTGGATGCAGTCCGTGGCGCAGGGCTGGCTCATGCACCGGTTGACCAGTTCGCCCATGATGCTCGGGCTCCTGTCGTTCGCGCAGTTCATCCCCGTGCTGCCGCTGGCGCTGTACGCGGGCGTGATCGCCGATCGCATCCCGCGCCGCCGGCTGCTGCTGTGGACGCAGAGCCTGCAGCTGTTGCAGGCCGTGCTGCTGGCGCTCGCCGTGGCCACGAACATCGTGCAGCCCTGGATGGTGCTGGTGCTGGCCCTCATGTACGGCATCGTGAACACGCTCGACCTGCCCGCGCGTCAGTCGTTCGTGGTCGATCTCACCGGCAAGGACGACCTGCCGAACGGCATCGCGCTCAACTCGGCTGCGTTCAATGCGGCGCGCATCCTGGGCCCGGCGGTGGCCGGCATCCTGGTGGCCAGTGTGGGCGAGGCCGGCTGCTTCGCGTTCAACGCGCTGTCGTTCGTGGCGGTCATCGTGAGCCTGCTGCTCATGCGGCCCGCGCTCGCGCCGGCCGCGGATCCCACCCGCGCCCGCGCGAGCGTTTCCGACAGACTGCGCGACGGTCTGGCCTACGCGTGGGCCACGCCCACCATTCGCCAGTTGCTCGTGCTGCTGGCGATCTGCGCGGGCTTCGGCTTCCAGTACAACGTGCTGCTGCCCGTCTATGCGCGCGACGTGCTGCACGCCGGCTCATACGAGTACGGTTGGTTGTTCTCGGCGTTCGGCGCGGGCTCGTTGATCGCCGCGCTGCGCATGGCGGTGACGCGCGAGCGCTGGGCGCTGCGGCGCCACCTGCTGGTCGGGCTCGTGACCGGTTCTGCGGGGCTGTTGGGCTTCGCCTGGGTGCACACGCTGCCCGCCATGATCGGCTTCGCGGCACTCGCGGGCTTCGGCCTCATCCTGTATGTGGCGAGCACCAACACGCTCATCCAGCTTACGGTGGAGGACAGCTACCGCGGCCGCGTGATGAGTCTGTACACGCTGTTCTTCGTGGGCACCGCGCCCTTCGGCGCGCTGCTCGCGGGCTTCATCGCGCAGCACCTGGGCGCGCCCGTGGCCACCAGTGTGAGCGCGGCGGTGCTGCTCGGCGGCGCGGTGTGGGTGGGCCTGCGGCTGCGTGAGATCGCCGCGCGCGAAGCGGCGGCCGCGGCCGCGGTCGGGACCGCGGCGAGCTAGCGCAGCCCTAGCGCGCCCGCGTTCTCGAGCGAGTGGCGGGTGAGGCCGTGGTGCGCGTGCGAGAGTAGTCCGCGCAGGCCCTCGATCATGATGCGCTTGCGGCCGAGCCGCGTGCGGACCGGAGCGTAGTGGAAGTCCTCGCGCGACATGGCCAGTCGCACCGAGGCGCGCGCCCAGAGCGCGGGCAGCAGGCAGAACAACCGGTAACGATGCTCGTTCGTGGGCACGAGTTCGAGATAATCGGGTACGCGATCGAGCGCGCCGTTCGCCAGTGCCGCCAACCGCAGCGACAACTCGCGCGCGGCCGCCGAGCGGCCCACCAGATCGCGCGGTGCCAGGCCGTGCAGCGCCAACCATGACGCGGGGATGTGGCAGCGGCCCGCGCGCACATCGACCGGCCAATCGAGCAGGATGTTCGTGAGCTGCAGCGCTTCGCCCACCACGGGCGCCAACGCCAAGCGGCGCGCGGCGGTCTCGGCGCTGTCGTTCACGAGCGTGCGCGCCACGAGCCGGGTGAGCATCTCGCCCACGCAACCCGCCACCACGTAGCAGTAGTCGTGCAGCTCGGCGTCGTCATCCAGGTACGGCACGCGCAGGCCGCGCTCGGCCGCGCGCGTCGCGTAGCGCTTCATGCCGGCGGACATGGTGAGCACGCAAGTGCGCACGTCGGCGGCATCGGCCGGCTCGAGCGAATCGAGCACGCTGAGCAACGCGGGCAGGCGCACGAGCAGTCCCAGATCGGCGCGCGCGTGCAGCTGCGCGGCAGCCGCCGACAACGCCGCCGCGGCGCCATGGTCGCCCTCGATCGCGTCGCGCAGAAGGTCGAAGCGCGCCGCCACTTCGTTGGCCGGGCCCGGCCAGGAGTCCTCGAGCGCGTCGGCCGCCCGGCACAGCAGGTAGGCGAGGCGCACCGACTCCAGCATGCGGCCATTCAGGCAACGGATGTTGAGCGCAAAGGTGCGCGAGACGCGCAGGAGCGCCTCACGGCACCAGGCGCGCTCGGTGGCGAGCGCGTGGACCGCGAGCCGCCCGCCACGCGCCAGCTCATCCAGACCGGGGGGGTGGACCTCGGGGGCATGCATCGCACCACTATAGCGCGCGGCCGCGCCGGTCGCGCGTTCAAGCCGGGGGGCCGGGCGGCCGATAATCCCGGGAGACCTCATGCGCGCCCGATCCGTCGTATTCGCCGCGGCACTTGCCGCCTTTGCCCTAGCCGCCCCGTTCTCCGGGCGTGCCGAGGCGCAGCCGTATCCGCGGCTCGGGCTCTATGGCTCGGTGCTGGGTGGCGGCTACCCGTACACCAAGC
>JAIOPA010000001.1 GCA_021414165.1 Candidatus Eiseniibacteriota bacterium | reverse complement strand
CGCGGTCGTGAACGCCGACGACCCGGGCGTGGCCTCGCGCCGCGCCGGTCACGGCCAGCCGGCCGCGTTCTCGGTGAGCCAGCCGGTCGACGAGGGCGCGTTCTTCGAGGACGGCTGGATCGTGCTCGCGCGCCGTGGCGGCCACGAGCGCCTGCTGCCGCGCCGCGAGGTCCGGCTGCCGGGTCCGCACAACCTGGCCAACGTGCTGGCTGCGCTCGCCACCGTGCTGCCGCTGGAACCGCACCCCGACGCGCTGCGCGAGGTGCTGCGCACCTATGGCGGGCTCGAGCACCGGCTGGAGCCGGCGGGGGAGTACCAGGGCGTGCGGTTCGTGAACGATTCCAAGGCCACGAACACCGATTCCATGCGGGTCGCGCTCCAGAGCTTCCCCGAGAAGATCGTGCTGATCGCCGGTGGCCGCGACAAGGGGCAGGACTTCCGCCCGCTCGCGCCGCTCGTGCACGAGGCCGTGCATCACCTGGTGCTCATCGGTGAGGGCGCCGAGCCCATGTCGAAGGCCTGGGCCGGCACGCCGCAGGAGCGGGCCGGCAGCCTGGCCGAGGCGGTCCGTCGGGCCCATGCCGCCGCACTTTCTGGCGGGCGCGTCGTATTGCTCTCGCCCGGATGCGCATCTTTCGATATGTTCCGGGACTACGAGGACCGTGGCCGCCGCTTCAAGGACGAAGTGCGCCGACTCACGGTCGAAGGAGAGTTGTCTTGACGCGAGGGGATCGCTGGCTGATCGGGTTGGCTCTGCTGCTGAGCTGCGTCGGCCTCGTCATGGTGTTCTCGGCCGGGTCGTTCCAGGCGTTCGTGCGCTACGGCGACTCCAACTACTTCCTCCGCCAGCAGCTCATCCGCACCGGGCTCGGGCTCATCGTGTTGTTCGCGTGCACGCGCATGAACCTGCGCTGGCTCGAGAAGTCGGCACCGATCCTGTTGGCGGGCGCCTGCGTCCTCATGCTGCTCGTCGTGGTCATGGGGCATATGTCGAACGGCGCCACGCGTTGGTTGCGCGTCGGCTTCATGTCGCTGCAGCCCACCGACCTCGGCCGTCTCGCCATGGTCATCTTCATGGCGTACTGGCTCAAGCGGAACCCGATCGCCGAGCGCGGCTTCGTGCGCGGCATGCTCATCCCGCTCGGGTTCCTCGCCATCGGCGCGGTGCTCATCTTGAAGCAGCCCAACCTGAGCTCGGCGGGCCTGCTGCTGCTCACCGGCTTCGGCATGTTGTTCCTGGCCGGTGCGCCCTGGCGCTACCTGCTCGCGCCGGTCGGCGTGGGTGCGGCCACGCTCATGATCGCACTCGCGACTCATCCTTACATGATGAAGCGCGTGAACACCTATGTCGGTTTCGTCTTCGGGGGCCAGCTCGACCATCGTGGTGCGGGTTGGCAGCTCGATCAGTCGCTCATCGCCATCGGTTCGGGTGGCGTCATCGGCCGCGGTCTGGGAGGGGGCATGCAGAAGCTCCTGTACCTGCCCGAGGCTCACACGGATTTCATCTTCTCGATCCTCGCCGAGGAACTGGGCTTGTTGGGAGTCACGGTCCTGTTCGCGGTGATCGGTTTGTTCCTATGGCGGGGCCTGCGGGCGTCCGCGCGCAACACGGATCCGTTCGCGAGCCTCCTCGCGGGTGGGCTCACCATCCAGATCGGCCTGTACGCGCTCGCGAATCTCGCGGTCGCCACCGGGCTCGCCCCGACCACGGGGTTGCCGTTGCCGTTCGTCTCGTACGGCGGTTCGGCGCTGCTGGTGAACCTGGCTGCAGCGGGGTTGCTCTATCGCGTGAGCGCGATGAACGGGGACGAGGATGCGCTCGTGCGCCAGCGCTGGTCCCGGGAGACCCGTTAAATGAAGATCCTCATCGCGGGCGGCGGTACCGGCGGACATGTGTTCCCCGGCATCGCCGTGGCCGAGGAGTTGAAGGCGCATCACCCCAACGTCGAGGTGCTGTTCATCGGCGGCAAGCGCGGTATCGAGTTCACGGCGGTGCCCGAGGCCGGCTTCCGGCTGCGCACGCTGCCCACCGCCGGGTTCCCGCGCAGCCAGATGTGGCGCTGGCCGGGGGCCGCGCTCGTGAACCTGTGGGGCCTGCTGCAGGCGTTCCTCATCATCCTCACCGAGCGCCCCAAGGCCGTGCTCGGCACCGGCGGCTACGTGAGCGGTCCGGTGTCGGTGGCCGCCAAGGTGCTCGGCGTGCCGCTGCTGCTGCAGGAGCAGAACAGCATCCCGGGGCTCACGAACCGCTGGCTGTCGCAGCTCGCCGACGAGGTGCATCTGTCGTTCCTCGAGGCGCGCAGCCACTTCCCGCGCCGCGACCATCTCAAGGTGACGGGCAATCCCGTGCGCCGCTTCATCCTCTCGGGTGACCGCGAGCCCGGTCTGCGCGAGTTCCGGCTGTCGAGCCAGCACCCGACGCTGTTCATCTTCGGCGGCTCGCTGGGCGCCAAGC
This sequence comes from Candidatus Eiseniibacteriota bacterium, assembly GCA_021414165.1. Classification (GTDB taxonomy): domain Bacteria; phylum Eisenbacteria; class RBG-16-71-46; order RBG-16-71-46; family RBG-16-71-46; genus JAIOPA01. Next base: position 12,218 of record JAIOPA010000001.1, on the reverse strand, counting down.
GCATCACGGCCGCGGCGGTCGATGCGCTGCGCCGGTTGAAGGGCCGCGTCGATGTGCAGTGCATCCTGCAGACCGGCAAGGACGAGTTCGAGAGCGTCAAGGCCACGGTCGAGAAGGAGCAGCTGCCCGCGACCGTGCTGGCGTTCGTGAAGAAGATGCACCTGGCGTATGCCGCCGCCGACCTGGTGGTGTGCCGCGCGGGTGCCATGACGCTGGCCGAGATCGCCGTGTGTGGGCGCCCCAGCATCCTGGTGCCGTACCCGTATGCGGCGCATGACCACCAGCGCGTGAACGCGCAGAACCTCGCCGACCGTGGCGCGGCCGTGGTCATCGAGGATGCCGAGCTCGACGGCGAGCGGCTCGCCAAGGAGATCGCGCACCTGCTCGCGGACAAGACGGCGCTGTCGCGTATGTCGGCCAACGCGCGGTTGTTCGCGCGCCCCGATGCCGCGGTGCGTCTGGCGAACTCGCTGGTCTCGTGGGCCGAGGGCCGCAAGGGCGAGCCCGAGCCCGAGGACGAAGTCGTCGAGGAGACGGTCTAATGTACGGGAGCACGCACCGGATCCATTTCATCGGCATCGGCGGCAGCGGTATGAGCGGCCTGGCCGAGGTGCTGCTCAACATGGGCTATCAGGTGAGTGGCAGTGACTTGAAGCCGACCGACGTGACCGAGCGCATCGTGAGCCGAGGCGGCCGCGTGTTCATCGGGCATGCGGGCAGCAACGTCGAGGGCGCGCAGGTCGTGGTGTACTCGTCGGCGGTCAAGCCCGACAACCCCGAGCTGGCCGCCGCACGCGCCGCGCAGATCCCGGTCATCGCACGCGCCGACATGCTCGCCGAACTCATGCGCATGAAGTACGGCGTCGCCATTGGTGGCTCGCACGGCAAGACCACCACGACCAGCATGGTCGCGGCGGTGCTGCAGCGCGGCGGGCTCGATCCCACGATCGTGGTCGGCGGCCGGCTCAAGACGCTCGGCGCCAATGCACAGCTGGGCCATGGCCGCTTCCTGGTGGCCGAGGCCGACGAGTCCGATGGCTCGTTCCTACGGCTCGCCCCGGCGGTCACGGTGATCACGAACATCGACCGCGAGCATCTGGACCACTACAAGGATCTCGACGACATCCGGCAGGCGTTCACGTACTTCGCGAACCGCGTGCCGTTCTATGGCGTCACGGTGCTGTGCGTCGACGATCCGCACGTGCGCAGCATCCTGCCGCACGTGACCAAGCGCCACATCCTGTATGGCACCACGCCCGAGGCCGAGATCCGCGGACTCGATCTCACGCTCCAGGGCTCCGGCTCGCGCTTCGTGGTCGAGGCGGCGGGCAAGCGGTTGGGTGCGATCGAGCTGCACGTGCCCGGCCGGCACAACGCCATGAATGCGCTCGCCGCGGTCGCGGTGGGGCTCGAGCTGGAGATCGGCTTCGCGCACATCGCCGAGGCGCTGGATGGCTTCCGCGGGGTGGGGCGGCGCTTCGAGCTGCGCGGCGAGGCCGCCGGCGTGCGGGTGTTCGACGATTACGGTCATCATCCCACCGAGGTCGCGGCCACGTTGGCGGCGGCCCGTCAGGTGGGCGGCCGCGTGCTCGTGGTGTTCCAGCCGCACCGTTATTCCCGTACCGATGCGTTGCGCGAGGAGTTCGGCCGCTGCTTCGGCGATGCCGACTGCGCCTGGGTGCTCGACGTCTATGCCGCCGGTGAACCGCCCATCCCGGGCGTGTCCGGCAAGACGATCGTGGACTCCGCCAACGCCCACGGTGCGGCCCAGGTCGCCTACACGCCGACGCATGCCGAGGCCGTCGAGGCCGCGGTGCGCGAGGCGCGCGCGGGCGACATGATCATCACGCTCGGCGCGGGCGATGTGTCCAAGCTGGGCGATGCCATCTTGGCCGGCCTGCGCCGCACGGGCGCGCCGGTGGGAGAGACCCGATGAGCCGTTACCAGGGCAAGGCGCTCGCGAGCGCAGGCCGGGTGCGCAACACGGCATCCGAGTCGCCGTTCCAGAAGCCGCTGCGCATCCTGCTGGTCATGCTGGTGTTGCTCGCGCTCGCCATGGTGCCGTGGGGCGACATCCGCAAGTCGATCCTGGTCATCGACAAGATCCAGGTGGCCGGATTGCGCTACCTCGATGAGGGCCGCGTGCGTAAGCGCTCGGGCCTCAAGGAGGGCCAGGACCTGCTGTCGCTCGACTTGACCCGTGTACGTCAACTCGTGCTGCTCGAGCCGCGTCTCGAGTCGGCCACCGTGCGCCGTGTCGGGCTGCGCGGCGTCGAGATCAAGGTCGTCGAGCGCGTCCCGGCACTCGCCGTGGAGCACGGCGAACCGTGGGAGATCGACGCCGAGGGCGTGCTGCTGGAGCCGTTGCAGAAGGGTGTCGTGGCCGATGTGCCCATGTTGGTCGGGCCGGATTTCTCGAACCGGCGGGCGGGCAGCCTCGTGCAGACGCCCGAGGTGAGAAGAGGACTCGCGTGGACGGCCATCTTGAGCGATAATGCGCTCCGGCTCGCCGGACAGGTCTCGGAGGTCGATGTCTCCGACTCACGGCTCACGCGACTCGTGCTCATGAATGGAGTGCGCGTCGTGGGACCGGCCTGGCCGAACGGAGCACGGCAGTTGTCCGGACTCCGAGCCACGCTCGCCGACCTCAGTGCAAAGGGCATGATGCCCCGCGAGGTCGACGTGCGATTCAAGGACCAGATCGTCGTGCGCGGTGCACGTCCAACCGGACCGACCGCCACGACCACGACATCTCGCGAGAGTTAACGCCCACGAGGGAGGGACCCCCCATGGCGCAGGCCACAAGGACGTATGCCGGTCTGGATATCGGCACGACGAAGATCTCGTGCATCATCGCCGACCAGAACGCCGCGGGTGAACTCCGCATCATCGGTGTCGGTAACGCGCCCAGTGAAGGGTTGCGTCGCGGCGCGGTGGTCGACCTCGAGAAGACGGTCGCGAGCATCCAGCGCGCAGTCGAAGAGGCGGAGCGCATGGCCGGGGTGCAGGCCAAGGGTGTACACGCCGGTATCGCCGGTGACCACATCCGCAGCCTCAACAGCCGTGGCGTGGTCGCGGTCTCGCGCAAGGACAACGAGATCCATCAGGCCGACGTCGCGCGCGTGATCGAGGCCGCCAAGGCGATCGCGATCCCGACCGACCGCGAGATCATCCATGTGATCCCGCAGGAGTTCATCGTCGACGACCAGGACGGCATCAAGGATCCGGTCGGCATGAGCGGTGTGCGCCTGGAGGCCGAGGTCCACATCATCACGGGTGCGGTCACGAGCGCGCGCAACATCTGCCGCGCCATCCAGCGCGCCGGGTTCAAGGTGTACGACCTCACGCTCGAGCCGCTCGCCTCGGCGGCTGCGGTGCTCGACAACGACGAGAAGGACCTGGGCGTCGTGCTGCTCGACCTGGGCGGCGGCACCACCGATGTGGCGGTGTTCCACGAGGGCGCGGTGCGTCACACCAGCATCATCCCGTTCGGTGGCGCCAACGTCACGAGCGATATCGCGATCGGGCTGCGCACGCCCATCGACAAGGCCGAGTCGATCAAGATCCAGTACGGCTCCGCACTGGCGTCCATGGTCTCGGGTGACGAGGTCGTGAGCGTGTCGGGTGTGGGTGGCCGCGGTGACAAGGAGATCTCGCGCCATGTGCTCGCCTCGATGATCGAGCCGCGCATGGAGGAGATCTTCGCGCTCGCCAACAAGGAGGTCCGCAAGAACCACTTCGCGCCGCTCATCGGCGGTGGGGTGGTGCTCACGGGTGGCACCTCGCTGTTGCCGGGCTGTGTGGAACTGGCCGAGCAGGTCTTCGAGATGCCGGTGCGGCTCGGTCTGCCGCGCGGTCTCGCCGGGCTGTCGGCGAACATCTGTGACCCGCGCTATTCGACGGGTGTCGGTCTCGTGCTGCACGCCGCACATGGGACCGGCGAGGGGATGCAGGATCTCGTTGAGGTCGGCGCGCCCCGCAATCGGCCGCGTTTCGACCTGAAGGGCTGGTTCGCGGACCTCTTCTAGCGAAGAGGTGGATGCCGCGACCATTCACGCCGGAGTACCCGGGCCGACTCCCGGACGCTCCATGAACCACGGAGGGTGCCTCACATGTCCACGTTCGAACTCGAGATCGACCGCAGCAACTCTGCCAAGCTCAAGGTGATCGGCTGCGGCGGCGCCGGCGGCTATGCCGTCAATCGCATGATCGGCGCCGGCCTGCGCGGCGTCGAGTTCCTGGTGGCGAACACCGATATGCAGGCGCTCTCGCAGTCGCTGGCGCCCACGCGTATCCAGATCGGCATCAACACCACGCGTGGCTTGGGTTCGGGCGGTGACGCCTCGACCGGCCGCCGTTCGGCCGAGGAGGACGAGGCGGCGATCACCGACGCCATCGCCGACGCCGACATGGTGTTCATCACGGCGGGCATGGGCGGCGGTACCGGTACGGGCTCGGCCCCGGTCGTGGCGCGTCTCGCGCGCCAGGCCGGCGCGCTCACCGTGGCCGTGGTCACCAAGCCGTTCGGCTTCGAGGGCCGCAAGCGCATGCGTCAGGCCGACGAGGGTCTTGCCGAGCTGCGCGCCGAGGTCGACACGCTGCTCGTGATCCCGAACGAGCGCCTGCTGTCGGTGGTCGACAAGGCCACGTCGCTGTCCGAGGCCTTTGCCGTGGCCGACAACGTGCTGCTGCAGGCCACCAAGGGCATCTCGGAGCTGGTCACGATCCCCGGCCTCGTGAATCTCGACTTCGCCGACGTCAAGAGCATCATGGCGTGCCGCGGCAACGCGCTCATGGGCACCGGCCGTGCGAACGGTCCGAACCGTGCCGTCGAGGCCGCGAGCCAGGCCGTCGCGAGCCCGCTGCTCGAGGACGTCTCGATCCATGGCGCCGAGGGCGTGCTCGTGAACATCACCGGCGGCCGCGACGTCATCTTTGGTGCGGTCATCGATCCGTCGCTCGACGGCGACCTGCTCATCACGGTCGTCGCCACCGGCTTCGGCGCGCAGAACCACACGCATCGTCATGCCGAGCGCGCGCAGCGTGCGAGCACGCCGATCGCCGCGTCGAGCAGCCCGGCGGCCGCCTCGGTGCCGGGCGAGGAGGACCTGTCCGGTCTGTCCGCTCCCGCGTGGCAGCGTCGCGAGGGCCGTCCGCAGTGGGGCCGCTCGGGCACGCGTGGTGATTCGCTCGAGGTGCCGACGTTCCTGCGCCGTCAGATGGACTAGGCTCGAGGATCCCGTGGCCTTCTTATCGTCGCTGGTGAAGTGGGGGCATAACCGCCGTTACAACGAGGGCATCCTCCACTTCAACCGCGGCGAGTTCGAGAAGGCCGCGGAGTGCTTCGAGAGCGTGTTGCGCGAGGTCCGCGATCCCAATGATCCGGACCACTGTCTGGCGTTGGTGCATGCCGCCGAGGCGCGCGCCAATCTAGGACTGGCCTACCAGCAGTCGGGTGACCACTCCAAGGCCGAGGCCGAGTTCACGCGCGCGCTCGAGGAGAACCCGACATTCCCCGACCTGCGCTATCAGCGCGCGCGCATCTACGAGCGCTCGGGCCGCACCGACGAGGCCATTGCCGACCTCGAGCGTGCACTGGATGAGCATCCGCATTACATGGAGGCGCACCTGCTGCTCGCGGTGTGCCTGGGCGCGCGCGGCGAGCGCGAGCGCTCCGCCAAGGAACTCGGCGAGGCGTTGTCGCTGGGGCTCGAGGCGCCGGAGTGGGTGACCCCCGAGGTCTCCAAGGAGTGGACCGGCGAGCAGTGGCGCCGGTTGCTGCCCGGTGGCTCCGATGCGCCCGCACGTCGTGGCCCGCTCGATGAAGCGCTCGCGCGCCAGCAGGCGGGCGATCTCGACGGGGCGATCCAGGCCTTGTCGCAGGCCGTGGCCGACAAGCCCGGCTATGCCGACCTGCGCTGCCGCTTGGCGGGGCTGCTCGTCGAGGTGAAGCGCTTCGATGACGCGCTCGGTCATCTACGCGTGGCACTCGAACTCAACCCGCGTTACCTCGAGGCGCGCCTGTTGGCCGCGCGCACGAACCTGGAGCGCGGCGACGCGCCGGCCGCTGCGGCCGAGGTCGAGGCCGCGCTCGAGGCGAACCCGCAGTACCCCGACCTATGGTTCTGGTTGGGGCTCGCACGCTTCCGGGGCGGTGACCTCGAGGGTGCGCGTGAGCCGCTCGAACATGCGGTCGAGTTGAATCGCCAGTTCGCGCGCGCACAGCGCTTGCTGGGGCTCGTGTACCACGCGCTCGGCCGGCACGATGACGCGCTGCGTGCGGTGCGCCGTGGGCTCGCACGGGGCAGCGAGGCGCCGCAGGCTGCTCTCGCCGAGTCGCAGTTGCTCTACGAGATGGGCGATCTGGCGGGGGCGGAGCAGGCGTTGCGCCGCGCGCTCGCATTGTCGCCCGATTGGCCCGATCTACACCTGGCGCTCGCGCGCACGCTGCGCGGGCTCGATCAGTTGGAGCAGGCCGCGGTCGCCTACGACCGTGCGCTGGAGTTGAAGCCGAGCTACGACGCGGCCGCGCTGGAGCGTGCCGCACTGGCGCTCGAGATGGCGCAGCCGCAGATCGCCGAGGCCCGGCTCGTGCCGCTGTTGGAGCGCCGGCCGCAGTGGGCCGATGCGCATGCGCTGCTCGGTCGCGCCCGGTTGTCGCGCGGCGATGCGGCAGGTGCCGAGCCGGCGTTGCGGGCCGCGATCGCGATCCACCCGGGCTTCGCCGCTGCCCGCGCCGATCTGGGCTGGGCGCTGCTGCGGTTGGGACGGGCGCTCGAGGCCGACGCGGAGTTCGCGCTGGCGCTCGACCTGGATCCGCTGCATGCGCTGCCGCGCGAGCAGATGGCGTGGCGCGAGCTGCTCACCACGTCACGCGAGGTGTAGGCCTTCGCGCATCGCGGTGATCCCGCCGCAGGGGCCACCCGCAGACCCAAAAAGTTCCGGCCCGGTTCTCTTGCGAGGACCGGGCCGGATCACTACTGAGCGGTGGGGCGGGCTAGACGGCAGCCGTCGGCACCTTCCGGCCGCGAACGGCCTTCTCGACCTTGCCGCCACGGATGCAGCGCGTGCAGACGGCGACCTGCTTGGCGCGGCCGTTCACGAGCGCACGCACGTTCTGGATGTTCGGCTTGAAGGTGCGCTTGGTGACGTTGTTGGCGTGGCTGACATTCTGACCCGCCATACGCATCTTGCCGCAAACAAAGCACTTCGCCATGGTCTTCTCCCTTACGGACACAGGACCGCCGACGCGAGGCGCCAAGAAAGGGCACCACGGCAGGTCCATCGAAATCATGAGCGGGGGACTATAGCGGCCACGGCGCCCACTGTAAAGCCGGGCGGGCCTGCGCGATGGCCCGCTTTGGGCTACAGGCCCGATGGCGGTATGGTGGCGGCCCCGCAGGACCGCGGCAGGGTTGCAGGAGCCTCTGAAGCCATGCCGATGACGCGTTGCCCCGCAACAGGTTGGGCCTCTTGCCCGGGCCCATGGGAGCCGCCCGCCACATGACCACCAGCCGCCCTGCCGGGACCCCGGCGCTCGACCACCGCACCCGGGTGCAGTTCCTGCCCGGGGTGGGGCCGCAGCGTGCGCTCGCGTTCGAGCGTCTGGGCATCGTCACGCTGGAGCACCTGGTGCGCCACACGCCGCGCGCCTGGCTGGACGCCAGCCGGTTCGCCAAGGTGCGCGAGCTGCGCCCGGGCGAACTGCTCACCGTGGTGGGCGAGATCAAGCACTCGGCAGCCCTGCGCACCCGGGGCGGCCGCGGCGACTTCGCGGCCACGCTCACCGACGGCACCGGCACGCTGGGGCTCTACTTCTTCGGCCAGTCATGGCTCGCGCGCACGCTGCCCGCAGGCACGCGCGTGGTGGTGAGCGGTGAGCTGTCGCCCGGCCCCGAGCGCCAGATGATGAACCCCATGTTCGAGGTCCTGGAGGGCGAGCTGGAGGATCTGCTGCATGCGGGCCGCCTGGTGCCGGTGCATGCGCTCACGCGCGGCGTCACGGCGCGCGGCCTGCGCCAGGCGATCCGCCGCGCGCTCGATGCGATCGCCGACACGCTGCCAGATCCGGTGCCGGCCAAGCTCGCGGCCGAGCGCGGCCTCATGTCGTTGGGGCAGGCGCTGCGCGATATCCATTTCCCGGCGAACGATGCGGCGCGCGAGGCGGCGCGACAGAGGCTCGCGTTCGAGGAACTGTTCCAGATGCAGATGGTCATGGAACTGCGCCGCCGCGTGTTGAAGGAAGAAGGCCACGCATTGGCATTGGCCGGCCCCGGCACGTTGGCCGCCAACGTGCGCGCCTCGCTACCGTTCACGCTCACCGAGGGGCAGGAGAGCGCGCTCGCCGACATCGTGGGCGACCTGGCGCGGCCGCGTCCCATGCACCGGCTGGTCGTGGGCGATGTGGGCAGCGGCAAGACCGTGGTGGCATTGCTCGCCGCGTGTGCCGCGATCGAGGCCGGCCAGCAGGCCGCGTTGCTGGCGCCCACCGAGATCCTGGCGCGCCAGCATGGCGCGAGCCTCACACGGCTCGCCGCGGCCTCGGGGCTGCCGGTCGCGGTGCTCACGGGCTCGTCCACCGCGAGCGAGCGCAAGGCGCTGCAGGCAAGGCTCGATGCGCTGGAACCCATGCTGGTGGTGGGTACGCACGCGCTGCTCGAGGAGAAGCTGCGCATCCCGCAGCTCGCGTTGGCCATCGTCGATGAGCAGCATCGCTTCGGTGTGCGGCAGCGCGCGGCCTTGGTGGGCAAGGGCGTCATGCCGCACATGCTCGTGCTCACCGCCACGCCCATCCCGCGCACGCTGCAGCTGGCGTGGTTCGGTGATCTCGACCTGAGCATCTTGAAGGGCCGCCCCGCGGGCCGCGGCCGCTTGGTCACGCGTGTCACCGACGAGGGCAAGTTCCCACAGGTGATCGATTTCATGGCCAAGGAACTCGCGGCCGGCCGGCAGGCCTACGTGGTGGTGCCGAACATCGAGGAGGGCGCGCGCGCCGACCTCAAGGCCGCCGAGACCGAGATCGAGCGGCTGCGTGCCCAGCCGTTGTTGGCGCGCTACGAGCTGGGGCTGTTGCACGGCCGCTTGAAGACCGACGAGAAGCAGTCGGTCATGGACGCGTTCCGCGAGGGGCGCGTGCATGTGCTGGTGGCCACGACGGTCATCGAGGTCGGTGTCGATGTGCCCAATGCCACGGTCATGGTGGTCGAGAACGCCGAGCGCTTCGGGCTCACGCAGTTGCATCAGCTGCGCGGGCGCGTGGGACGCGGCGAGCACCGCTCGGTGTGCGTGTTGATCGCGGGCGGCATGTCGAGCGCCAAGTCGCGCGAGCGGCTGGCGGTCATGGCCACCACCGACGATGGCTTCGAGCTGGCCGAGGCCGACCTGCGGCTGCGCGGCTTCGGCGAGTTGTGGGGCACCCGGCAGGCGGGGTTGCCCGATCTCAAGCTGGCCGACCTGGCGCGCGACGAGGCCATATTGGAGGCCGCACGCGAGGCCGGCCGCGCGCTGGTGGCGGCCGATCCGCACCTCCTGTCGGGCGAGCACCAGGCGCTCCGCGGCATGCTGCGCGAGCGCTTCCGCGAACCGCTCGAGATGGCGCTGGCGGGCTGATCGGCCGCGACTGCGCGCGTGCCAATGCGCGCCAGACGCGATACTCTCTCTCGCATGACTGGCCTGCCGCTCCAGTGCCCCGCCTGCGGGGCCCGCTACCTCTTGCCGACCTCGTTGCTGGGGGAGGCGGGCGCCAGCGTGCGCTGCCCCTCGTGCGCGCAGGAGTTCGCGGTCGACTCGAGCGGTGCGGTGTTGGCACCCGGTGCTGCCGACGAGCACCGGCAGCTGGCGCGTGTGGTGCTCGACGAGTTGCAGGCCCGTGAGGGTGCCGTGCTCGATGCCGCGGTGCGCGAACGCCGGCTGTTCGCGGATCACGGCCCGCAGATCATGGCCGCGTGGGACGAGTTCCGCCGCCGCGCGGGCTCGCATGCGCCCTCGCGTGCGTTCCGCGAGGAGCTGCGCGAGCGCTTCGGCGTGGAGTTGTTCCCGCCCGGCAGCGAGTGACGCTCCACCGCAAGTGAAACGGCCGCGCCCCGATCTGCTCGGGACGCGGCCGTTCCGTTGAAGCGTGCGAGGTCTATCGCGAGATCAGCACCCGGCTCGTGGTGCTCACGTCGCCACGGCGCACGCGCACGAAGTACACACCCGGTGCCTCGTGCGAGCCATCCCACGTCAGCGTGTGACGGCCAGCGGCGAACGGCGCATCGGCGAGCCGTGCCACTTCGCGGCCCTGTAGATCGATCACGCTCACGCGCAACTGCGACTCACGCGCGACCGCGAACGACAACGTGACGCGGCCCGCGCTCGGGTTGGGCCCGACCGTGATACGGGCTGCATCGGCCACGGGCTCGCCGCCGATCGAGGCCTCGACCATGTCGGCATCACCCAGTGAAGCCACGACACCGGTGCGGCCGTTGATGTACTCCATGGCCTTGGACCACACGAGCGCGCCCACCTGGCGGCCCATGATGCGCGACGCGAGGTCGGCGTCCTCGAAGTGGATGCCACCCAGACGGCGCGAATACCCGGCCTCGTCGGCCGCGTCACTGAACGTGTTCCAGTGCAGCGTCACGGGGCGGCTCGGCGCGAATCCGGGCTCCACCTTGCTCGAGCCCGCGGTCATGGTGACCTCGCCATCGAACTTGTCGCTGCCGGTGAAGCGCTTGAGCACCTCGGCCGCCGATGCGCTGAAGCCACTGTGGCCCGAGGGGTACTCGGCGAACGGCGGCGTGATGAACGTGGCGGGCTGATACGGCAGCCAGTCCTTGCCATCGACCTCGCCGCGGCCCACGAACGGGATGTACGTCTTCACCTTCTGGCCGCTCTTCAAGAACCGGATCGCGGTGATCGGCCGCGCGGAGTCCCAGAAGCGCTTGGCCTCCCACACGCTGATACCGGCATCCATGACGGCGTTGCCGAGGATGAAGAACAGCTTCACGTCATCGCCGAACGTGTGGTGGTCGCGCGCCGACACGAACTCCGCGAACTGCGTCCAGTGGCCGGGCGGCTGCTCCGAGCGCGGGCCATCAGCCCAGTACTCAGCGATCACCTTGCCACGGTCGTCCAGGTGCTCGTTCAACTCCATGGTCTCGATGATCTGACGCTCGTACTCGCGGCCGGGGAACGTGGCCGGGCCCTTGGCCGGACGCAGCGCCTCGCCGGTCGGCATCGCGAACGGCGTCACCTCGCCCCAGTGCGCCCCGATGTAGCCCGGTGCGACGAAGCCACCGGCGCCATTCGAGAAGCGCAGCGGCTGCCAGCGATTGGGGTCGTTGATCTGATCGAGCGTGTTGACCGGCGCATAGCCCGTGTAATCCGAGTACGCACCGGCGTGCAGGTCGCCCAGCTGGTTGGAGCCATCGCCGTGACGGAACGTGAGCAGGTTCTGTGCGCACACGTTGCCCACGCCCTGCGCGGTGGTGGGAGCGGTGCCCGCATCGTCCGGGTCGTAGCCCAACGCGAGCATCTGGGTGCGCGCGAGGTCACGGCCAGCGGGGAACAGGTCGACGATCGAGCGATAGACGGCGTAGCTGTACGCCTTCTCGCGGTTCGCGTCGCTGCGCTCGTTGGCCGGGCGGCGGAACCCCGGCTGCGGCCGGGTGGGCACTGCGACCTCGTCGTAGCACGCCCAGGCATCGAAGCCGGCCGTGTACGTCATGCCGATCGCGCGTGCCGTCATGGGGGGCCCCAGCCGCTGGAGCCGGATGCACTCGAGCAGGGTCTGGTTCCACTTCACGACGAGCGTGGGCGGGCCAGCGGGTGCGGGATCACGGCCGTGGCCGCGATCCGCGAGTACGGGTGATGCAAGGCTGGCGATCATCGCCATTGAAAAGATGAAACGACGCGCATGGGTGATCATGGCGGTTTCTCCCAGGTCCGGGACATCCTTCGGCGGTCGAGCACAGACTCGTGGGGTCGTGTGAGCGCGCCGCCCGGGCGGGTCGGGACCGTTGCGGGTCCCTCTATCTGCTAGGTGGGTAGACTGAAGGGCTACGTACACGCAAACAACGTTTAGTTTCCGAGAAGTGGTTCTCTGCGCCCAGCGTGTTTGGCGGTGTCAACCGGACCTGTCGTGGTGCCCGGGATTGGCTACGGCGTGGCCCCGTCGGCGCGCCGGCCCCAGGCCATGGCGAGCACGCCAGCGCCGGCGATGCACGCGGCGGCGGTGA
>JAIOPA010000023.1 GCA_021414165.1 Candidatus Eiseniibacteriota bacterium | reverse complement strand
CCTCATCATCGCCGGCCCGTGCGTGGTCGAGAGCGCGGATCTGTGCCTCGAGATCGCCGCGGAACTGCAGAAGCTCACGTCCGAGCGCAACCTGCCGTTCGTGTTCAAGGCCAGCTATCGCAAGGCGAACCGTTCGAGCGCCGCGTCGTTCACCGGACTGCCGGGCGACGAGGGCCTTGAGGTGTTGGCGCGCGTGAAGCGCGAGCTGGGCGTGCCGGTGCTCACCGATGTGCACGAGACGAGCGAGGTGCAGGCGGCCGCCGAGGTCGCCGACATCCTGCAGATCCCGGCGTTCCTCTGCCGCCAGACGGCACTGTTACAGGCCGCAGCGCGCAGCGGTGCGGTGGTCAATGTAAAGAAGGGCCAGTTCCTGCAGCCCTCCGACATGCAGAACGCGGTCGACAAGATCACCGCGGCCGGTGGCGAGCGCATCCTGCTCACCGAGCGCGGCACCACGTTCGGCTATGGCGATCTGGTGGTCGACATGCGCGGCTTCGTGACCATGCGAGAGACCGGCTGGCCGGTGCTCTACGACGCCACGCACAGCCTGCAGCGTCCGGGCGGCACCGAGACGAATGGCGATCGTCGCTTCGCGTTCCCGCTCATGCGCGCCGCGGTCGCCTGCGGCATCGATGGCCTGTTCTTCGAGGCGCATCCCGATCCGGCGCGTGCGCTGTCGGACGCCGCCACGCAGTTGCCGCTCGCGCGCGCAGGCGCGTTCCTCGACGAGGCCGTGCGCGTACACGAGGCCATCCAGGAGGCTCCCAGTGGCGTCCGGCGCCCGTGATGCAACCGCGGTGAAGATCCTGTTCCTGGACGTGGACGGCACGCTCACGGACGGGTTGATCGGGTTCACACGAGACGGCGACTTCCGGCACTTCTGGGTGCGCGATGGTCTGGCGCTCGAGTGGGCGCGCGATCTGGGCGTACGCCCGGTCATCATCTCGGGCCGCGCTTCACAGGCGGTCGAGGCGCGCATGCACGATTTGCGGCTCGAGTTCTACCTGGGCATCAAGGACAAGGTGGCGTGCGCCGAGAAGGTGCTGGCGCGTGAGGGCGTGACGTGGGACGAGTGCGCCATGGTGGGCGACGACCTGCCCGATGTCCCCATGCTGCGCCGTGTCGGCTGGCCCATCGCGGTGGGCGACTCGTGCCCCGAGGTGCTGCGCGTGGCGCGCACGGTCACGGCCGCCAAGGGCGGCTTCGGCGCGGTGCGTGAGGCGGTCGAGACGATCCTGCGGCACAATGGCACCTGGCCGCAGGTGCTCGAACGCTACGAAGCGAAGTGACGCACGGGAGGGTGGAGTCATGGCAGGTGACGCGAAGGGTGCCGCGGTGAGCCACGATCCGCTCGTGCGCGCACGCGAGGTCGTGCGCATCGAGGCCGAGGCCGTGGCTGCGCTCGAGCAGCGCCTGGGTACCTCGTTCACCGATGCCGTGCGCATCATCGCCGAGTGCCGCGGCAAGCTCGTGGTGGCCGGCGTGGGCAAGAGCGGTCTGCTGGGCCAGAAGCTCGCCGCCACGCTCACCAGCACCGGTACGCCCGCCGTGTTCCTGCACCCGGCCGATGCGCTGCATGGCGACGCGGGGCTGTTCACGCGGGGCGATGTCGCATTGTTCCTCTCGAAGAGCGGTGCCACCGAGGAACTGCTCGCGCTCATGCCGTACCTGGAGCGTTACGGCATCCCGCTCGTGTCGATCGTGGCGCAGTCGGGCTCGCCGCTGGCCGCCAAGAGTGCCGCGGCCATCGTGCTGGGGCCGGTCACCGAGGCGTGCCCCATGGACCTCACGCCGACCACCAGCATCACGCTCACGCAGGTGGTGGGCGATTGCCTGGCCATCGCGCTCATGGAGCAGCGCGGCTTCAAGCCCGAGGATTTTCGCTTCCTGCATCCGGGGGGCGTCATCGGCCGCTCGGCCGCGCGACGCGTGAGCGAGCTCATGCACGCCGAGGCCGCCTGCCCGCGCGTGGCGTTGGGCACCAAGCTGCGCGACGTGATGCTGGAGATCATGGACAAGCGGCTCGGCATCACCACGGTCACGAACGCCGATGGCACGCTGGCCGGTGTGGTGAGTGATGGCGACTTCAAGCGCATCCTGTTGAAGCACGCCGACCCGTGGGCGCTCACCGCGGGCGATGTCATGACGCGCACGCCCACCACGATCCCGCCCGATGAACTCGTGGCGCGCGCCGTGCGGCTCATGGAGGACCGTCCGCAGGGGCCGATCACCGCGCTCGTGGTGCTGGATGAGGCCGGGCGCGCGTTGGGGATCCTGCACCTGCACGACTGCCTGCGCGCGGGCTGAACGCGCCGCGCTGGAACGCAAGAGCCCCGGACGACCGAGTGTCGTCCGGGGCTCTTCGTTTCACTGCTCGTGGCAGGAGAGCGTTAGCCCTCGACCTTCGCGCCCAGCGCGGCCAGGCGCTTGAGCAGGCCGCTCACCGTGGTATCCGAGTGCTGGCCGTCGGGCATGGCCTGCGCCTTCTTGAGCGCGCCCATGAGTGTCTGTACCGCGGCGTCCTTGTTTCCCATGCCCAGCTGGATCTCGGCGCGCGTGGTGAGCACCAGGAACTGGCGCGGCCCGTACGCCAACTCGAGCGCGCGGTCCGACGCGGCCAGCGCTTCGGTCCAGCGGCCGAGCGCCTTGTAGGCCGTGGCCAGGCGCTGTGGCGGGTTGTAGTCCTGCGGGAAGTCCTTCTGCGACTGCTCGAGCATGGGGATCGCATCCTGCGCACGGCCCAGCTCGATGTACAGAGACAGCCGGTGCGCATCGAACACGAAGCGCTGGTCGGGCGTGGTGGCTCGCTTCGCCATGTCCTCGAGCATCGCCACGTGCTCTTCCTCGAGTGCGCGCACGCCGGTCGAATCCTCGACGGCCTCGCGTGCGGACTCGAGCGAGAAGTACAGACCGGAGCGGTCGTCCGTCGCGATCGGCAGTGCGGTGTTCGCCAGCACCTCGCGTGCGGCGGCCTCGTAGCG
>JAIOPA010000022.1 GCA_021414165.1 Candidatus Eiseniibacteriota bacterium | reverse complement strand
TCGGTGTGGTCGTCGTTCCACGATGACGACCTGCGGTTCCGTTGTGCCGAACGTGCGCGCACGCCGTTGGAGCAGATGGTGCATCAGTGCGTGTCCGAGGACACATGGCTCAAGCGCATGTTCGGCCTCGAGAGCCCGCTGCCGGTGCTGCCCGCCGACGAATCGCGCTTGGGCTTCATGCGGCACTACGCCGCGGTCTCGGCCGAGCGCTTGGCCCGGCTCGAGGAACAGGACGACGCGTGGTGGAGTGGCACGACCACGTTCTTCGATGTGCCGCGTTCGCGTGCCTGGGTGTTCGTGCGCCGCATCGCCCATAGCGCGCATCATCGCGGGCAGCTCATGCAGCTGCTGCGCCTGCTCGGCCGGCCGGTGTACTCCAACTACGGCCCCACCGCCGACACGGGCGGCCTGTTCCTGAACGGTGCGCCGACCATCTACAAGTACGACTCGGTCGAGGCCCTGCTCGACGCCGAGTCCAAGGGTGGCGGCGGCCCCGTGCTGCCGGGCCCCGGAGCGAAGCCCGCCACCGAGCGGCCGTGATACGCTGAAAGCGTCCCGCCCCCGACGGGTGGACGATGAAGATCCGAGACGTGCTGAAACTTCTTCGGAGTGATGGATGGGTGCTCGCAAGGCAGCGCGGAAGTCATCGTCAGTTCTGGCATCCCGAGAAGCCGGGACTCATCACCGTCGCCGGTCATCCATCACTCGAACTCGCCCCCGGGACCCTCAAGAGCATCTACAAGCAAGCGGGGTGGACACGATGAAATACGGCATCATCATCGAGAAGACTCGCACCGGGTTCAGTGCATGGTCGCCGGACCTTGAGGGCTGTGTCGCAGCGGCACGGACGCGCGTCGGGGTACTGCGCTCGATCCAGAAGGCGATCCGGTTCCACCTCGAGGGACTGAGACTCGCCGGCCGCAGGATCCCCAGACCTGCGTCGGATCTTGCCTGGGTCGAGGTCCCGCGGCCCTGATCGCGGGCGCGTTGGGCGCGCTCGGCCACCGAGCTTAGCCCCGCGCTGCCGGGCTCCGGAGCGACGCTCGCGACCGAGCGGCCGTGATACGCTAAAAGCGTCCCGCCCCCGACGGGTCGCGGCCCTGTTTGATGAGCGTTCCACTCGACCGGATCGAGAAGGGGAAGTCCCATGCGCGAGCCTCGGCTCCATGCGCTGCAACTCGCCGCGCGCTTGGCGTGCACATTGATACTCGGGTTGCTGGCCACCGGTGCGCAAGCCCAGGTCGCCAAGTGGATCAAGCTGCCGCCGCCCGCCAAGGTGGGTGTGCATGTGTACGACAGCCTGCGCAACCGCGAGCTGTTCCTGGATGAGGCGGGCATCGTGGCGGCTTCCGATGCTCCCGAGATCCGCTGGGAGCGGGTCTGGATCGGTGTGAACCCCGCGCTCGATGGCAGTGTGTTCGCGTTCTTCGACGCGGCTCGCGATCGCATCTGGTTCATGACCACCACAGTGTCGTTCTCGACGCCGGTCGAGCTCTGGTCCTTCGACCTCTCCGCCGACCCCATGGAGTGGACGCAGCACGCCGTCACCGGGTTGTTCCCGGACCCGATCACCTTGGGGATCACCGGCAGCGCGTTTGCCTTCGATCCCATCCGCGACCGGGTGATCGCCTTTGGTGGGCTCACGACCTGTAACTTCTGCTACAGCGGGTTCAGTTCGGTCTACACCTTGTCGCTCGCGGGTACGCCGCACTGGTCGTTCCAGGGCGTCGCGGGCACGGCTCCGGCCGCGCGCATGGGATCGGCCATGGTGTACGACCCGTGGCGCGATCGCATGATCGTGTACGGCGGGCTCTTCTTCGACGGACTCTCGCGCACGTGGTACGACGACACGTGGGCACTGTCGCTCGCCGCGCCCATGACCTGGCAGCCGCTCACTTCGCTCACGGATCCGCCGATCGGGCGCATCCCCGGGCCGGCGCTGCTCGACTCGCTCGGCCGCCGCATGATCGTCATGGGCGCGCAGCTCGGCCCAAGCGGGACGCAGGTCCCCGAGATCCTCACGCTCGATCTCTCGGCCGGCGTACCGGCGAACCGGGCCGAGTGGGGCACGTTGCCCACGGACCCATCGCGTTACGGTGCGTTGTTCGTGCAACGCGACATGCGGCGTGTCGTCTCCTACGACGGCACCGACCAGTGGAACCTGCTGCTCGGCAGCAACCCGGTCTGGAATCTCGCCGGGCTCGGACTCGCGGGCTCCATGCAACGCCGGGGCATGGTGGCGTTCGTGGACGCGGTGCGACAGCGGGTGTATGCGGGCTTCGGTGGTTCGGGCAGCGGAGTCGGCACGGACCTGCTCCAGGTCCGCCCACTGGACCGCGATGTGCCGTGGGCCAGACTGGCTGGTCTCGCGTCCGGTCCCAGCGGCCGCTACGGCGCCGTCGCGGTCGTGGATCCCGTGGGCGACCGCGCACTCGTGTTCGGCGGCGCCGAGAGCGCTGGGAATGGCGACACCGTCGAGTACTCCGACCTCTGGTCGTTCGACCTCGGTGGCAGCGTTTGGACGCAGCTCACGCCGCCCAGTGCGCCCAACGTGCGCGCCGAGGCCGTGGGGGTGTTCGACACGAATCGCCGCAGGCTCATCGTGCATGGTGGCCGGCTCACGAACCCGTCGCCCATTGCACGCGCCGACACATGGATCTACGACGTCGCGGCCGGGACGTGGTCGCAACCCGACGTGGGTACCTATGGTGGGGTGTGGGGTGAGTTCGGCGTGTACGACCCGGTCGGCGATCGCATGATCACGTTCGGGCCCGGCATGAACAGCGGCCTGCATACGCTGTCATTCGCCCCGTCGCTCGGCACCTGGCAGACCGTGACCCCCACGGGAACGCCGCCCAGCGCGTTCGCCGAGGCTGCCGCCTACGATTCGCTGAACCATCGCATCCTGGTGCTCGTGGGCACGGGCGTGGACTCGCAGATCTGGTCGCTGTCCTTGCAGAGTGATCCGCCCGCGTGGTCGCCGGTGCTGGCGAATGGTGTGGCGCCGCCCACGCGGTATGACGGTGCGCTCGTGGTGGATGCCGCGCGCGAGCGCGCATTGTTGTTCGGCGGCGGCCCGTTCTCGGGCGGGCTCTACGCCGATACCTGGGCGTTCTACTTCGATGAGGCCGCCACGCCCACTCAGCTCGCACTCATCGACGCCGACGCCACACCCGAGCAGGTCACGTTGCGCTGGTATGCGGGCAGTGCCGGAGCCGTGGTGGGCACGGTGTACCGACGCGCGGCCAACGAGGACTGGCAGCCGCTCGCCGAACAGAGCGCCGACGGCACGGGCGTGATCACGTATGTCGATCGCGCGGTCGAACCCGGCGCGG
>JAIOPA010000021.1 GCA_021414165.1 Candidatus Eiseniibacteriota bacterium | reverse complement strand
GTGGCGACGCTTCCGGAAGGCCGCGAGATGGTGATGCCGGGCGACAACGTGGACATGGTGATCGAGCTGATCACGCCCATCGCGATGGAGAAGGAGCTGCGCTTCGCGATCCGTGAGGGCGGCCGCACCGTCGGCGCCGGCGTCGTCACCGAGATCGTCGAGTAAGGGGCCCAAGATGCTTCAGAAGATCCGTATCAAGCTCAAGTCGTACGATCACGCCACGCTGGATCAGTCGGCGGCCGAGATCGTGCGCACGGCGCGCCGCACGGGCGCGGTCACGTCGGGCCCGGTGCCTCTGCCGACCCGCAAGACCGTGTACACCGTTCTGCGTAGCCCGCACGTGGACAAGAAGTCGCGCGAGCAGTTCGAGATCCGCATCCACAAGCGGCTCATCGACATCACGCGGTCCACGGGCCAGACGATGGAAGCCCTCGAGAAGCTCGACATCCCCGCGGGTGTCGACATCGAGATCAAGACCTAGTACCGGAACTCTTTCCGGCGGAGCGACGGCATCGCACCCGTGAGAACGGGCCTGGTGTGCGCCTCCGTGAAAGGAAACCACTCACATGATGGGTCTCATCGGCAGGAAGATCGGCATGACGCAGCTCTTCGACGAGAAGGGCGACGCCGTGCCGGTGACGGTGATCGAGACGGGTCCGTGCACGGTCACGGAGATCCGTACGAGCGAGCGCGATGGCTACACCGCGCTGCAGCTCGGCTTCGGCACCAACAAGGAGAGCCGGTTCTCGAAGCCGGTCCTCGGCCAGTTCAAGAAGCGCAATCTCCCCGCGTCGCGCCACCTGCGCGAGTTCCGCGTGGGCGATGTCTCTGAGTTCACCGTCGGCCAGACGCTCAAGGCGGATGTGTTCACGAAGGGTGAGTTCATCGACGTCGAGGGCACCACGAAGGGTCGCGGCTTCGCCGGCGTCATCAAGCGCCACGGCTTCACGGCCGGCACGGCGTCGCACGGTCCGACGTTCGGCCGCGAGCCGGGCTCGATCGGTTCCTCGGCCTATCCGTCCCGAGTCATCAAGGGCAAGAAGCTGCCTGGTCGTATGGGTGGCAAGTCGCTCACCATCAAGAATCTCTTGGTCGCCGGTGTGGATGCGGAGCAGCACTACATCCTCGTGCGGGGAGCAATCCCCGGCCCGCCGAACGGCCTCGTCTACGTTCTCAAGCGGGGCTGATGATCATGAACGCGAAACTCTACGGAATCGATGGCGCGGACAAGGGCACGACGGCCCTTCCCGACGATCTGTTCGCCCAGCCGGTGCATGAGCACCTCATGTGGCTGTCGGTGAAGCGTCATCTCGGCAACCAGCGTCAGGGCACGGCCATGGTCAAGAGCAAGGGCCTGGTCTCCGGCGGTGGCAAGAAGCCGTTCAAGCAGAAGGGCACGGGCAATGCGCGCCAGGGCTCGAACACGTCTCCGCTCATGCCGGGCGGTGGTCGTGCCTTCGGTCCCAAGCCGCACAGCCACCGCACCGAGATGCCGAAGCGTCAGCGGCACGCGGCTCTGGTGTCGGCGCTCTCGCTCCGCGCGGGCGAGAATGCGGTCAGCGTGATCGAGGCGCTCGCGGTTGACGCGACGCCGAAGACCGCGAAGGTCGCGGCGGTGTTCAAGAAGATCGGCCTCACGGGCAAGAAGACGTTGCTCGTGGTCGGCCAGCAGAACGAAACGGTGTGGAAGTCGGTGCGCAATCTGCGGGGTGTCCACACCACGCTGGCGCATCAGCTCAACGCCTATGACCTGCTCGATTGTGAGCAGCTCCTGATCACTCAGGATGGACTCGCGCGCGTGAAGGAGGTCTTCGCGAAATGAGCAACGATCCGCGTTCGATCATCCGCAAGGTGCTGATCACTGAGAAGGGCACCATCCTCCGCGAGACCATGCGGCAGTATTTCTTTGAAGTGGCGCGCGATGCCAACAAGATCGAGATCAAGCGCGCTGTCGAGTCTGTCTTCCAGGTGAAGGTGGATTCGGTCCAGACGATGCAGATTCGGGGCAAGGTCAAGCGGCAGGGCCGCTGGGTCGGCCGCCGCAACGACTGGAAGAAAGCCATCGTGACGCTCAAGGCCGATCAGAAGATCGAGCTGTTCGAGCAGATCTGACGACGAGGAACGACCCATGGGTCTGAAGAAATTCCGCCCGATCACGCCGACGCTCCGGCACACGGTCATGTCCGATTTCTCGGAACTGACGCGTTCGCGGCCGGTGAAGTCGCTGACTGAGCGCATCTATAAGACGGGTGGCCGTGACAACAACGGCCACGTGTCCATGCGTTGGATCAGCGGCGGCCACAAGCAGCGCTATCGCATCGTCGACTTCCGTCGCGACAAGGACGGTATCGGCGCCCGCGTGGCCAGCATTGAGTACGATCCGAACCGCTCGGCGCGAATTGCGCTGCTGCACTATGCGGACGGCGAGCGCCGCTACATCGTGGCGCCCGACGGCCTCAAGGTGGGCGCCCACGTGATGTCGGGCCCGTCGGCCGAGATCGCGACTGGCAACTGCCTGAGCCTCCGCCACATCCCGGTCGGCACGAACATCCACAATGTCGAGCTGTACCCGGGCCGCCGCTCGCGCATCGCGCGTTCGGCCGGTGCCTTCTGCCAGCTCATGGCGAAGGAAGGCGATCACGCTCAGCTGCGTCTGCCGTCTGGCGAAGTGCGCAAGTTCCACATCAACTGCCGCGCTGTCGTCGGTCAGGTCGGCAACATCGAACACGAGAATCGCTCGCTCGGTAAGGCCGGCCGCAGCCGTTGGCTCGGCTATGCGCCGTCCGTGCGTGGCGTCGCGATGAACCCCGTTGACCACCCGATGGGTGGTGGCGAAGGCAAGACCTCGGGTGGCCGTCACCCCTGCTCGCCGTGGGGCCAGAGCGCCAAGGGACTCAAGACCCGCCGGAGCAAGCTGAGCGATTCGCTCATCGTGCGCCGCCGGAAGAAGTAAGGGAGCCGAAACGACATGGCACGTTCAATCAAGAAGGGCCCGTACGTTGTCGACTCCCTCGTGCGGAAGATCGAGACGCTGAACCGCAGTGGCGAGAAGCGCGTGCTCAAGACCTGGGCCCGCCGCTGCACCGTGCTGCCCGAGTTCGTGGGCCACACGCTCGCCGTGCACAACGGCAACAAGTTCATCCCCATCTATGTCACCGAGAACATGGTGGGACACAAGCTCGGGGAGTTCGTGCCGACGCGGGTCTTCCGCGGGCACACCGAGAAGGCCAAGACCGTCGAAACGCCCGGGAAGTGAGCCATGGAAGCTAAAGCGATTCAGCGCTACGTGCGCATCACGCCGAGCAAGTGCAACCAGGTGCTGGCACTGATCCGTGGTCTCAGCGTGGAGCAGGCGGATGTCACGCTGCAGTTCACGCCGAAGAACGGTGCCCGCATCGTGAAGAAGGTGCTCAAGTCCGCGGTGTCGAACGCGCTCCACGAGGGCAAGGTGCGCGCCGAGGACCTGTATGTGAAGGAAGCCGTTGTCGGCGCCGGGCCGACCCTGAAGCGCTGGCTGCCGCGCGCGCAGGGCCGTGCTACGCCGCTCCTCAAGCGCACGAGCCACGTGTCGGTGACCGTGGCCACGAGGGAGTCGTAAGCCATGGGACAGAAAACCAATCCGATCGGCCTGCGGCTCGGGATCGTCAAGACCTGGGACTCCCGCTGGTTCGCGAAGAAGGGCTATGCGGAGCTGCTGAAGGAGGACCTGCTGATCAAGCGGTACCTCAAGAAGCGTCTCTATCAGGCCGGCATCAGCAAGATCACCATCGAGCGCAAGGGTGAGAAGATCACCATCGGCATCAAGACGGCGCGTCCGGGCCTGGTCATCGGCCGTAAGGGCGAGCAGGTCGACAAGCTCTCCGAGGAGATGAAGCAGCTGACCAAGAAGCAGGTCCAGCTGAACATCGAGGAGATCAAGCGTGCCGACCTCGACGCCCAGTTGGTCGCTGAGCACATCGCCAAGCAGCTGGAGCAGCGTGTGTCCTTCCGTCGTGCCATGAAGAAGGCGATCGCCTCCTCCATGCGCGCCGGTGCCCAGGGCATCCGTATCAACTGCACGGGCCGCCTCGGCGGTTCGGAAATGGCTCGCTTCGAGACTTATCGCGAGGGGCGCGTTCCCCTGCACACCCTGCGCGCGGACATCGACTTCGCCCGCGCGACCGCCAACACGGCTTATGGCACGTGTGGCGTGAAGGTGTGGATGTTCCACGGCGAAGTGCTGGACAAGGCTGCGGCCGGTCACCCGACGCAGTCGGGTCCGGCTCCGGCGGCCCGGTAGGAGATCCGACACCATGTTGATGCCGAAGCGAGTCAAATATCGTAAGACCCACCGCGGCCGGATGAACGGCATGGCCTACCGCGGCTCGAGCATCGCCTTCGGCGAGTTCGCGCTGCAGGCCACGCAGCCGGCGTGGGTGACGAGCCGCCAGATCGAGGCCGCTCGTGTCGCCATCACGCGTCAGATCAAGCGTGGCGGTAAGGTCTGGATCCGCGTCTTCCCGGATAAGCCGGTCACGAAGAAGCCGGCCGAGACCCGAATGGGTAAGGGTAAGGGCGCTCCGGAGTTCTGGGTCGCCGTCGTGAAGCCGGGCCGCATCCTGTTCGAGATCGAGGGCATCTCGCGCGAACTCGCGCGGGCCGCGTTCGACCTCGGTGCGTCCAAGCTGCCGATCAAGACGCGCTTCATCGAGCGCCAGAACCTGGAAGGAGGAGAGTGAACATGGGCACCCGCGTGAAGGCTGGTTCGCTCCGCGAGATGGGTCCGGATGAGATCCGCACCCGTGTCGGGGAACTGCGCGAGGAGCTGTTCAACCTCCGCTTCCGCAACACCATGAAGCAGTTGGATAACCCGCTCAAGATCCGGGAGAGCCGCCGCGAGATGGCGCGCCTTCTCACGGTGCTGAAGGAGAAGGAGCGCGCGGGCCGTTAGGCCAGCGCGAGCCATGAACGCCATGACGACGGAACGCAATCGCAGGAAGCTCCGCACCGGCAAGGTGGTGAGCGATCGAATGGACAAGACGATCGTCGTGTCCATCGAGCGACTCGTGCAGCACACCACTGTCGGCCGTTACGTGCGGCGCCGAGAGAAGTTCAAGGTCCACGATGAGAACAACGAGTGCAGGATCGGTGACACGGTCCGCTTCATGGAAACGCGCCCGATGTCCAAGGACAAGCGCTGGCGTTTCGTGGAGTTCGTCGAGCGCGCGAAGTAACCCGGGAGCCAGGCAATGATCCAGTTGCGAACGTGGGTGACCGTGGCGGACAACTCGGGAGCAAAGCGCGCCCAGTGCATCAAGGTCCTCGGTGGTCATCACAAGCGGTATGGACGGTTGGGCGACATCGTGGTCGTGTCCGTGAAGGACGCGATCCCGGGCGCCGCCGTGAAGAAGGGTGAAGTCGCGAAGGCGGTCGTGGTTCGCGCGGTGAAGGAGATGCGCCGTAAGGACGGCTCCTACATCCGCTTCGACGAGAACGCCGTCGTGCTCATCAACAATGAGAAGGAGCCGCGCGGTACCCGTATCTTCGGGCCGGTGGCTCGCGAGCTGCGCGAGAAGCAGTTCATGAAGATCATCTCGCTCGCGCCGGAGGTGATCTGATGGGACTCAAGATCCGTAAGGGCGACATGGTCATGGTGATCGCCGGCGACGACAAGGGGAAGACCGGTCGTGTCCTCTCCGTCGACGAGTCGAAGAACCGTGTCATCATCGAGAAGGTCAACTTCGTGAAGCGCCACACGCGCGCGCGGAGCCAGAATCAGCAGGGTGGCATCCTCGAGAAGGAAGCCCCCGTTCACATCTCCAACGTGATGCTCTTCGACCCGAAGGCCGGTCGTGGTGTGCGCGTGGGTGTGAAGGTGGCGAAGGACGGTAAGCGCGAGCGCATTTCTCGCGCGACCGGCGACGTCATCAGCAAGGAGTAACCCGGTCGCGCGGGACCTCCTGCGCGATCGTCGTGTGACATAGTGGTACGGCGCGCCACTCGGTGCGACGACAAGAGCCCACGATGAGTGGGACGGCGGTTCCCCGGCACCAGGGGGACGAGAACCGTCGGACGAGACCCCTGGAGAGAAGAGACCATGGCGGACGAGAAGAAGAGCAAGAGTCAGGGCGCCAAGGCCCCGAAGGAAGGCGGCAAGGCGGGTCGCGGCGGCGCTGCGACCACGTACGAAGTCGCTCAGGGCAAGCCGAGCGGCCCGAAGGGTAAGCCTCGCTTCGCGACGCACTACGCGGAGAAGGCGGCTCCCGAGCTCATGAAGAAGTTCGGTTACACGAGCGCGATGCAGGCTCCGCGCTTCGTGAAGATCGTCATCAACATGGGCGTCGGTGATGCGACCTCGGACATCAAGAACATCGACATGGCGTTGAACGAGCTTGCGCAGATCAGCGGCCAGAAGCCGTCGGTCCGCCGCTCCAAGAAGGCCATCTCGAACTTCAAGCTGCGCCAGGGCCTGCCCATCGGTGTCATGGTCACGCTGCGCGGCGCGCGGATGTACGAGTTCTTCGACCGTCTCGTCAACGTGGCGGTTCCGCGTATCCGTGACTTCCGTGGCCTGTCGCCGCGGTCGTTCGACGGTCGTGGTAACTACTCGGTTGGATTCAACGAGCAGATCATCTTCCCCGAGATCAACATCGAGAAGGTCCAGAAGGTGCGCGGTATGGATGTCACGATCGTGACGACCGCGAAGACCGACGAAGAGGGCCGGGAACTGCTCAAGCTCATGAACATGCCGTTCCGCCAGCGGTAACGGTAAGGAGACTCACGTGGCCAAGAAGTCGATCGTCGAGAAGTGGAAGCGGGAGCCCAAGTTCAAGGTCCGCGGCTATAACCGGTGCCACCGTTGCGGCCGGCCCCGCGCGTTCCTGCGTGACTTCGGCATGTGCCGTATCTGCTTCCGCGAATTGGCGCTGTCGGGTCAGATCCCGGGCGTCGTCAAGTCGAGCTGGTAACAAACGGGAGCGAGGCTCCCAAGGGTCGCGTCCCCCCAGGACGCACGGGCCAGGCTGCAACCGGCTAGTCCCGGTTGAACGCTGGTTCACGGAGGTGTCATGTCGGTCAGTGATCCCGTGGCAGATTTCCTCACCTGCATCCGCAACGCCATCGGCGCGAAGCACCGCAAGGTGGACGTGCCGTCGTCGCGGATGAAGCAGGAACTCGCCAAGGTTCTGCTTCGCGAGCGGTTCATCAACAACTTCAAGGTCATCGAGGCCACGGGCCAGGGCACGCTGCGCGTCTACCTCAAGTACACGAGCGACGATCAGTGCGTGATCACCGGGCTCAAGCGCGTCAGCAAGCCGGGTCGCCGAGTCTACGTTCCCAAGACGCGCATCCCGCGCGTCATGGGCGGTCTCGGCTGCTCGGTCGTGTCCACGTCGCGCGGTCTCCTGACCGACCGCGAGGCCCGCGAGTCGGGTCTCGGCGGCGAACTCGTCTGCCAGGTCTGGTAAGGGAGGGCTGCGAAAATGTCTCGTGTCGGTAAGAAGCCCGTCCCGATCCCGAACGGCGTCCAGGTGACGATCGCGGACGGTTTCGTGAAGGTGAAGGGACCCAAGGTCGAACTGCAGCACCCCATCCTGGCCAACACCGCCGTCGCCATTGAAGGCAACGAAGTGAAGGTCAGCTCGGACAAGATCTCGCGTAATCCGGCGTTCGGCACCATGCGCGCGCAGATCAACAACATGGTCATCGGCGTCACGACGGGCTTCAGCAAGACCCTCGAGATCGTCGGTACCGGTTATCGCGCGAACATGGAAGGCAAGAAGCTCGTGCTCCAGCTCGGCTTCTCGCATCCCGTCGAGTTCATGTCCCCTGAGGGCATCACGATCAAGGTCGAGACTCCCACGCGCGTCACGATCAGTGGCGCGGACAAGGCTCAGGTCGGTCAGGTCGCTGCGGACATCCGCGGCTATCGTCCGCCGGAGCCGTACAAGGGCAAGGGCGTGAAGTACGAAGGCGAGTACATCCGTCGTAAGGCCGGAAAGGCTGCGGGGTCGGCGTAATGGCGAGTGGACAGCACAACAAATACGAGCGGCGTCAGATCCGTCGCTATCGAATCCGCAACCGGGTCTCGGGCTCTGTCGCACGCCCGCGTCTCTCGGTGTTCCGCAGCTCGATCCACATCTATGCCCAGATCATCGACGACACGACGGGCATCACGCTCGCCTCGGCGTCGAGCCGCGACGATGTGAAGTCGCTGGTCGAAGGCACGGGCAAGGTCGGCAAGAGCGCGGCCGTCGGCAAGCTCCTCGCGCAGCGCGCGAAGGAGAAGGGCATCACCGCGGTCGCATTCGACCGTGGCGGCTATCTCTACCATGGGCGCGTCAAAGCGCTCGCCGACGGCGCTCGCGCCGGCGGTCTCAACTTCTAGGAGGCGCGGAATGGCGGGTCCCCAGCGGGAGCGGCGTCAGCCGCGTGAATCCGAGCAGGCCAAGAGCGAGTTCCAGGAGCGCGTGATCCAGGTGAACCGTTGCGCCAAGGTCGTCAAGGGCGGCCGGCGCTTCTCGTTCAACGCGATCGTCGCCATGGGCGACCAGAAGGGTCGCGTGGGCGTGGGTCTCGGTAAGGCCAACGAAGTCGCCGATGCCATCCGCAAGGCTGGCGAGGCTGCGAAGAAGAACATGTTCACGGTGCCGGTCACGAAGGGCGGGTCGATCCCGCACCTCATCGTGGGCCACTTCGGCGCGGGCGAAGTCCTGCTCAAGCCGGCGGCTCCGGGTACGGGTGTCATCGCGGGTGCCGGCGTTCGCGCCGTGCTCGAGGTCGCCGGTGTCCAGAACGTGCTCACCAAGTGCCTCGGCACGCGTAACCCCCACAACATGTGCAAGGCGGTCGTGGACGGCCTCAAGCGTCTCCGTCGCCCCTCCGACATCGCGTCCATGCGTGGCCGCACCGTCGAGGAGATGTTCGGGAAGCGAGTGACCCATGGCGCGTAAGCTCACGATCACGCAGATCAAGTCTGCCAGTGGCCACAAGCAGGATCAGGTCGCGACGGTTCGCGCCCTCGGGATCCGCCACATGCAGCAGACCGTGGTTCACAACGACACGCCCCAGATCCGGGGCATGGTCTTCAAGGTCCGCCACCTCGTGAAGGTGGAGGAGAACTGACATCATGAGACTCGGAACGATTCGTCCCGCCGCGGGCGCTATGAAGGATTCGAAGCGTCTCGGTAAGGGCGCGGGCACTGGCCAGGGCGGTACGGCTGGCAAGGGCCATAAGGGTAAGAAGGCCCGCTCGGGTGGCGGTATCCCCGTGTGGTTCGAAGGCGGTCAGATGCCGATCCAGCGGCGACTGCCGAAGCGCGGGTTCATCAATCACTCGCGTGTCGAGTATCAGGTCGTCCAGGTCGGCAAGCTCGCATTGGCCGCGGCCGGTTCGACTGTCGACGCCGCATGGCTCAAGGCGAACCGTCTGGTGCGCCGTAGCGGTCCCATCAAGCTGCTCGCGGGTGGTGAGCTCAAGGTGGCGGTCACCGTCAAGGTGGACGCCGTGAGCGAAGCCGCACGCAAGGCCGTTGAGGCGGCCGGCGGTAAGGTGGAAACCCCGAACCCGAAGGCCTGACCGGACCATGCTCGAGAAGCTCCGTACCATCTTCCAGGTCCCCGAACTGCGTCGGCGTATCCTTTTCACGCTGGCCATGTTCGTGGTGTACCGGCTCGGTGAGCACATGCCCACGCCCGGCGTTAATGCCGCGGCGCTGCAGGGCGCTTTCCAGAGTCAGGCGAATGGACTGTTCGGCCTCTACGACATGTTCGTGGGCGGCGCGTTCTCGCGTGCAACGGTTTTCGCCCTGGGCATCATGCCGTACATCTCCGCCTCGATCATCCTGCAGCTCCTGGGTGCGGTCGTCCCGTACTTCGAGAAGCTGCGCAAGGAAGGCGAGGAGGGCCAGAAGAAGATCACGCAGTGGACGCGCTACGGCACGGTGCTCATCTCGTTCGTGCAGTCGTACGCCTACAGCATCTTCCTGGTGAATCTGGGCGCTTCGCAGGGCGTCGTGGTCGTGCCGGATCCCGGTCCGGGCTTCTTCTTCTCCACGATCATCACGCAGACCGCCGGTACCGTCATGGTCATGTGGCTCGGTGAGAAGATCACCGAGTTCGGCATCGGCAACGGCATCTCGCTCATCATCTTCGTGAACATCCTGGGCGGCGTCCCGAACCGCATCATGCAGGCGATCGACAGCTTCCGCGCCGGCAGCCTCGGGATCGTCCAGATCGTCATGATCACGGCGATCATGGTCGCGGTCATCGCGGCCGTCATCGTCATGACGCAGGCCACGCGCAAGATCCCGGTGCAGTACGCCAAGCGCATGGTCGGCCGCAAGATGTACGGCGGGCAGAGCACGCACATCCCGCTGCGCGTCAACACGGCTGGCGTCATCCCGATCATCTTCGCTTCGAGCATCATGATCCTGCCGACCACGGTCGCGGGCTTCTTCCCGCCCGACAGCCCCATGGCGGCGGTGTCGCAGTGGTTCAATCCGTACGGCTGGCTGTACAACGTCCTGTACGCCGTCATCATCATCTTCTTCACGTACTTCTATACCGCTGTCGTGCTGAACCCGAACGACCTCGCAGAGAACATGCGTAAGTCGAGCGGCTTCATCCCGGGCATCCGGCCGGGCCGCCACACGGCGGAGTACATCGATCGTGTCCTCACGCGCATCACGCTCCCCGGCGCCTTCTTCCTGGCTGCGGTCGCGGTGCTCCCGGACGTGATCATCGCGTGGTTCAAGGTTCCGGCGGTCGGCTTCGGCGGAACCAGCGTCCTCATCGTGGTGGGTGTCGCTCTCGACACGCTTCAGCAGATCGAATCGCATCTGCTCATGCGCCACTACGAAGGGTTCGTGAAGCGTGGCCGCCTGCGCGGCCGTTCGCGGATGTAATATGCAGGTGGTGCTGCTGGGCCCGCCCGGTGTGGGGAAGGGTACCCAGGGGCGCCGGCTCGCGGGCGACCGCGGGTGGGCCCTCATCTCGACCGGAGAAATGCTGCGCGATGCCATCTCACGCGCGACGCCGCTCGGGATGGAGGCCAAGAAGCAGATGGATCACGGTTTGTTGGTGCCCGACGATGTCATGATCGGGCTGGTCCGCGAGCGCACGCTCGAGGCCGACGCCCTAGGGGGCTTCGTCCTTGACGGGTTCCCGCGAACCGTCCCGCAGGCGGACGCCCTCGAGGCGTTCCTCCAGGAGCGGGGCCGCAAGTTGAGTGTGGTGGTAGCGTTGACGGCGCCGGACGAGGAGTTGGTCCGGCGGCTCAGCGCACGATGGGAATGCCCGGTGTGCCGGCGCGTTTACAACGCGATGAGCGCACCATCGAAGGACGGCCGTCACTGTGACGACCATCCCGAGACGCTGTTGCACCAGCGCGACGACGACACCGTTCAGACGGTCAAGCGGCGCCTGGAGGTCTACCAGAAGCAGACGTCTCCGCTCGTGGATCACTACCGCAAGCGGGGGCTGTTGAAGGAAGTGACCGGGACTGGCACTTTGGATGACGTCCATGGCGCGCTCGTCGCTGCCGTGGGGGGCTGAAATCGTGGGTCACGCTCACCAAGATGATCCGATCGAGGGAATCCGAGCAGCGGCGCAAGTCGTTGCCCGGGCTCTTCGGGAGATGGGCCGGGCGGTACGCCCGGGCCTGACGACCGCCGAGCTGGACCGTCTCGCCGAGACGGTCATCCGCGACTGTGGCGCGCGGCCGGCGTTCAAGGGTTATCGTGGCTTCCCAGCCTCGATCTGCCCCTCGATCAATGAAGAAGTGGTTCACGGCATGCCGGGGAATCGTGCGCTGAAGGATGGCGACATCATCGGTATCGACGTGGGCGCAGAGCTGAACGGGTGGTACGGCGATGCGGCGAAGACCTTCGCGGTCGGGCCGGTATCGGACGAGGCCACTCGCCTCATGCAGGTCACGGAAGAGGCCCTCATGCGAGGACTCGCCCAGGCCCGCGCGGGGAACCGAGTCGGTGACATCTCGAATGCGGTACAGACCTACGTCGAGCAGAACGGCTTCTCGGTCGTTCGCGATCTCGTCGGACACGGTATCGGACGCGAGATGCATGAAGAGCCGGCGATCCCGAACTACGGGCCGCCGGGGAAGGGACCGCGGTTGGTGGTGGGGCAGGTGCTCGCCATTGAACCGATGGTGAATGCCGGAGGGCACGCGGTCATCACGCGTCCCGATGGATGGACGGTGGCGACGAAGGACGGCCGGCTGTCGGCCCACTTCGAACACACCGTGGCTGTGGGTCCAGAAGGCCCCGAGATCCTCTCGGTGCTCATGGACGGGCAGTAGAAAGGACTCGTTTGGCGAAGGAAGAGGGCATCCAGGTCGAAGGGACCGTGGTCGAAGCGCTCCCGAACGCGACGTTCCGCGTGGAGCTCGAGAACGGCCATCGGCTGCTGGCCCATATCTCGGGCAAGATGCGGATGCACTTCATCAAGATCCTGCCGGGTGACAAGGTGACGGTCGAGATGTCGCCGTATGACCTGTCCCGCGGCCGTATCACTTATCGGTACAAGTAGTCGCGGTTCGCGGCTCAAGGAGATGCAGTCATGAAGGTTCGTGCGTCCGTCAAGAAGATCTGCGAGCACTGCAAGGTGGTGCGTCGCAAGGGCGTCATTCGTGTGATCTGCAGCCGCAACCCGCGGCACAAGCAGCGTCAGGGCTGAGAGGAGATTCCCGGTGGCACGCATTGCAGGCATCGATCTGCCGATGGAAAAGCGCATTGAAACGGCGCTCACGTACATCTTTGGCATCGGCCCGACGACGGCGAAGCGCCTGTTGGAGAAGACCGGCGTGGATGGCAACATCCGCGTGAAGGCGCTGAGTGACGAGGACGCCGGCAAGCTGCGTACTCTCATCGAGCGCGAGTACAAGGTCGAAGGCGCGCTCCGCAGCGAGACGGCCATGAACATCAAGCGCCTCATGGATATCGGCGCTTATCGCGGGCTTCGTCACCGTCGTAATCTGCCGGTGCATGGCCAGCGCACGAAGACCAATGCGCGTACGCGTAAGGGTCCCAAGAAGGCCGCCGTCAGCGGTCGCAAGAAGCCGACGAAGTAAGCGCCGAGTAAGGCAACACGAGCGGGACCCGAGCAGGGTCATCCGCCAGGAGGTTTCGCGTGGCAGACGCAAAGAAGCCCAAGAAGCGCGACCGCAAGGTGGGCACCAATGGTGTGGCCCATGTGCAGGCGAGCTTCAACAACACCATCATCACCATCACCGACACCGACGGCAACGTGATCAGCTGGGCGAGCGCCGGCAAGGCTGGCTTCAAGGGCTCGCGCAAGAGCACGCCGTTCGCGGCCCAGATGGCCGCCGAAGCGACTGCGCGCGACGCCATCCACATGGGTCTCAAGCGCGTCGAGGTGTGGGTCAAGGGCCCCGGCGCTGGTCGCGAAGCAGCCATCCGTTCCTTGCAGGTCGCGGGACTCGAGATCTCCGCCATCAAGGACGTCACGCCTATCCCGCACAACGGTTGCCGCCCTCCCAAGCGGCGCCGCGTCTAGGAGAATCCGAGCATGGCGGTTTATCACGATGCCCGATGCCGGCTTTGCCGGCGTGAGGGGATGAAGCTGTTCTTGAAGGGTGCGCGTTGTCTCACCGACAAGTGCGCGTTCGAGCGCCGTGGCTACGCGCCCGGTGAGCATGGCAAGAACCGTCGCGCCAAGGAGACGAACTACGGCCTGCAGCTTCGCGAGAAGCAGAAGGCGCGCCGTATCTATGGTCTCCTCGAGCGCCAGTTCCGCCACACGTTCGCCAAGGCTGCTGATGCCAAGGGCGTCACGGGCGAGGTGCTGCTCCAGATGCTGGAGCGCCGTCTCGACAACGTGGTGTTCCGTCTCGGCCTGGCCGCGTCGCGTAGCGCCGCGCGTCAGCTCGTGCGTCACGGTCACTTCGCGGTGAACGGCCGCAACGTGGACATCCCGTCGTTCCAGGTCCGTCCTGGCGACGAGGTCTCGGTCCGCGCCAAGAGCCGCGAACTCGCGGTGATCAAGAACTCGCTCGAGTCCCGTAAGGGACAGGGCGTGCCCGACTGGCTGGAGCTTGCTGGTGAGAAGCTCTCGGGCCGTGTCCTGCACGTGCCGTCGCGCGCCTCGATCGGCGTGCCGATCAACGAACAGCTGATCGTCGAGCTCTACTCGAAGTGACGATCGCCTTTCCAATCCGGGAGGCTTGAAGATGAAGTGGAAGAATCTCCAGATGCC
>JAIOPA010000047.1 GCA_021414165.1 Candidatus Eiseniibacteriota bacterium | reverse complement strand
GTGGTCTGGTAGGTGAAGCCCTCGATCGCGGCGACGCGCTCGAGCACGCGCAGTCCTTCGCGCACGACCTCGGGGCCAATGCCATCGCCGGGGATCACGGCGATCTTGTAAGTGCGGGACATGCGATCTCCTGTGCAGCGGGGGAGTGCCCCGCGTGAAGGCGTCAGGGTTGAAGGAGGTACTGGACCGAGGCCCACGAGCGCTGCGGCTTCTCGAAGCGGCGTGCCGCGATGAACCGCCAGTCGCCGACCACGGACACGATGTGGTTCACGATCGCGGCCGGAACCTGTGCCTCGGTCACGTAGGGCAGTTCGACCAACAAGGGCACGCCGCGCTCGCTCACGAGCACCTGCAGGAACAACTGCGTCGGCTTCTTCAAGTGGAGCTGCGAGCGCAATGAATCCGGCGGTTGCGTCATGGGGTTGAACGCCAGCATGGGCACGGCGTCGAACTGGATGTACTCCTCTTGCTTCGGACGCTTGGCCGACGTGAGCAGCGCGCAGGCGCGCCGGCCCACCAGGAAGCGCGTGGGCAATGAGTCGGCGGGCATGGCCGGCAGCTGCAGGCGGGCCAGCGCGAGCACCGGATCGCGCCAGCTCGAATCGAGCTCAGCCGCGGTCCGCAGCGACGCGCGCGCGTCGTCGCGCTTGCCGTTGCGCCACGCCCAGAGCCCCGACAGGTAATGCGCCTCGGGCAACCACGGCTCCAGGTAGGCGGCCCACGCGGCGGCGGCCTCGCTCAACTGCGCGTCGCCGGAGTGCCCCGCGGCAATGGCCAGCAGCAGCGCTTCCTTGCCCGACAGGGGCCGCGCGCTCGCGGCACGGCTCGCCATGGACATGGCCTCGCGCCAGTCGCGGCGCGCCAACGCCAACTCGGCGCGTGCGCGCGCCACGTACCAGTACCAGCCATCGAAGTGCCCGTTCACCCAGAGCGGTTCGCGCTGGAACGGGTACTCCGAACGGCGGCCGATCCCACCCGTGTCGGCGAGCGCGGCGTTCATGAGCGGCGTGTGCAGCCGGGCCCACGCCGAGTCCGCGAGTCCGGTGCGCGCCTCATCGAGCGCAATGGCGAGCTCGAGATCGGCGTCGGGCGCCTGCAGGCCGCGCAGCGTCTTCAGCACGCCGAGTGCGGCGAGATAGTTGCCCTGCTCCTCGAGCGCGCGCGCCTGCACCGCCAGTTCCATGGGGCGAGGTGGCAGAGCAGGAGCCAGCTTGGCCGGTGCCGCCGGTGTGGCCGGACGCTTCATGGGGTGTCGCGCCGCGGTGCCCTGTGCATGCGCAGCCGTTGCCACGCACAACAGCAGCGCGAGCGTTGCGGCGATGGGCAAGCGAGCGCAGTGCGTCATGGTCACGACACCTGCGTGGCGTCGACCGTGGCGAGCACGGTGCGGATCTCGTCGTCGCTCAACACGCGGTCCACCGACTTGGCGCGCTGGAACACGGCCTGGATGCGTTCGGGCGTGGCGGCGATCTTGCGGCTCTCGAGCCAGAACACCACGTTGCTCTCGCCGCTCATGGGCCCGACCTCGATCTCCTGATGACGGCCCACCATGTCGGCGGGCACACCGGAGTAGACGCGGTCGGCGAGCCAGTGGTCGCCCTTCTTGAACGCCTTGATCACCGCAGCCGCATGCACGCCGGTGCCGGTGCGGAACGCATCGTCGCCCACGACCGGATAGTTGACCGGAATGGGCACGCCGGTGCCTTCGCTGGTCTTGCGGCAGTACTCGGTGAGCTGGGTGAGGTCGTTGTCGATCCAGCCCATGAGCTTCAGGTTCACGAGCAGCTGGTCCATGGCGGTGTTGCCCACGCGCTCGCCGATGCCGATCGCGCAGCCATGCACGCGCGTGGCGCCAGCGCGGATGGCGGCGATGGTGTTGGCCACGGCGAGGCCGCGGTCGGAGTGGCCGTGCCAGTCCAGGCCCACGTTGGCGCCGCTCTCGGCCACGACCTGCTGAGCGAAGCGCACCAGGTTGGCCGCACCGGTGGGCGTGGCGTGGCCCACGGTGTCGCACAGGCAGAGCCGCTTGGCGCCGCACTCGATGGCGGTGAGGAACAGCCGGCGCAACGTCTCGGGCCGCGCGCGCACGGTGTCCTCGGTCACGTACATGACCGTGAGGCCCTGCGCGACGGCGAACGTGATCGCGTCACGCGTGTTCTTGAGCATCATCTCCTCGGTCCAGTTCTCGGCGTACTGCCGGATGGGCGAGGAACCGATGAACGTGCAGACCTCGATGGCGCGTCCGGTCTTCTGCTGGATCTCGGCGACCGGTTCGATGTCGCGGATCATGGTGCGCGCGGCACAGTTGGCCTGCACCTTGAGCTTGGCCGAGACCATCTCCTCGGCGAGCCGCTGCACGTCACGCACCACGTGCGGGCCGGCGCCGGGCAGACCGATGTCAGCGGTGTGGATGCCGAGCTTGTCGATGAGATGCAGGATCGCGATCTTCTGCTCGATCGTCGGCGTGCGCACGCTCGGCGACTGCAGGCCGTCGCGCAGCGTCTCGTCGTCGAACTCGATCTCGAACGAGGGCTTCTCCCAGCGCTCGCCGGCCTCGTTCCAGTCGTGGATCAGGTCACGCTCGCTACCGCTCGACGTTGGCAGGCTCTTCGCTTCGCTCATCGTTCCACTCCGACGACCGGCAGAAGGGGGTACCCCGCGCGGCGGGTGCCGCGCGGGGACACGGGGATCAGGCGCGCTCGACCAGTACGGCCATGCCCTGGCCGCCAC
>JAIOPA010000164.1 GCA_021414165.1 Candidatus Eiseniibacteriota bacterium | reverse complement strand
TCATCGCGGCGTCCGATGACCTACCCGGTCTCGAGGCGTGGGCGAAGGGCGTGGCCGCGCTGTCGAATGAGGTGCGCACGGTCACGCTGGGACTCAACACGAGCCGCGCGAACATCGCGTTCGCCGAATCCGAACGCGCGCTGGTGGGCGACGGCAGTTACGTGGAGCGCCTGCTCGGACTCGAGTTCGAGGTCGTGGGCAACGCGTTCCTTCAGACCAACAGCGATCAGGCCGAGCGGTTGTACCAGGGCGCGCTCGATGCCGCACAGCTCACGGGCAACGAATCGGTGCTCGACCTGTACTGCGGCGCCGGCACGCTCACGCTGTTGTTCGCGCGCGCCGCACGCGAGGCGGTGGGTGTGGAGAGCGTCGACGACTCGGTCGAGCGCGCGCACCGCAACGCCACGCGCAACGGGCTCGGCAATGCGCGCTTCGAGCTGGGCGAGTCGCGCGCGGTGCTGCGCGAGTGGGCGCGTGGCGAGCGCACCGGCGCGCCCAGGCCCGACGTGATCGTGGTCGATCCGCCGCGCGCTGGACTGCACCCGCGCGTGGTGGTGCGCGTGGCCGAGCTGGCCCCCAAGCGCATCGTGTACGTGTCGTGCAATCCCGGCACGCTGGCGCGCGACCTCAAGGACTTCGCGGCACTCGGCTGGCATGTGGCCGAGGTGACGCCCTACGACATGTTCCCGCACACCCCGCACATCGAGTGCGTGTGCCGGCTGGAGTATCGCCCGGCCTGACCCGCTCGCCCGCGTTTGGCGGCCCCCGGTGGCGGTCTGCCGCGGGGCCGCTTCTTTGCAACCTCGTGCAGCATCGGGGGCCGGACGCGTGATAGGCTTTTCGGCCTATGCGCACCCTGACCCGTCTGTCCGCCGCCCTGTGTGCCGCGCTCGCCGCGGCCGTCCTGCTGTCCGCGCCCACGGCCCACGCCCAGATCGCCGCCAAGGCCGATTCGGGCATGTTGGTGATCTTCGAGGGGCTCACGCCGGTCGCCCACGAACGCTTCGCCTACCAGGTCGACGGCGACTCGATCATGGTCACGGCGTTGCATCGCCGGCAGCTGATCGACGAGCAGAAGGCCAAGCACCTGTTCGAGAAGAGCATGTTGCTGGTGGTCGATGCGCGCGATCTCGGCCTGCGGCGCTACACGTCGAACCAGAACTTCCGCGAACGCACGGTCACGCGCGGCCTACTGGTCACCGACACGGTGTTCACGTACTTCACCGAGGACAGTGGCGCGGGTGATGCCACGCGAATCGCCATGCCTCCGGGCCGGCTGTTCGTGTTCGACTCGGCGCTGTTCACGCTGTTCGACGTGATCTGCCGCAGCCTGGCGGGCAAGGAGTTCGAGACGCGCCGCGTGCAGTTGGTCGAGATGGCGCCGGACTCGCTCATGAT
Source organism: Candidatus Eiseniibacteriota bacterium (assembly GCA_021414165.1). Classification (GTDB taxonomy): domain Bacteria; phylum Eisenbacteria; class RBG-16-71-46; order RBG-16-71-46; family RBG-16-71-46; genus JAIOPA01. Next base: position 729 of record JAIOPA010000164.1, on the reverse strand, counting down.
GCCCACGGCCATGCTCACGCAGATGCGCCCCGACACGCTGCAGATGGGCGGCTCCAAGGTGCCCGTGCGGCGCTATGTGCTCGACGACGAGGGCGTGCGCTTCGACCTGTGGGCCGACCGCCAGGGCCGCATGATGCAGATGCGGCACGAGCGCTCGGGGCTGCGCGTGGAGCGCGTGATCGAGAGCAAGCCGGCCGCGAAGCCGCGCCGGGCGGCCGCGCCGAAGCGATAACGCCCGGCGCGCCGCACGTTCGCGCGCGCTAGCGCTTGCGGCCCGCCGCGCGCTGCTCGAGCCAGTCGATCAGCAGCCGCACGCCAAAGCCGTTCGGTCCCCGCATCGCATCGGGCCGGTCGCCGAACGTCCACGCCGTGCTGGCGATGTCGAGATGCGCCCACGGCTGATCCTTGGCGAAGTGCCACAGGAACCCGGCCGCAGTGCACGAACCGCCCTCGGCGCGCTCGGTCGAGTTGACCAGGTCCGCGGTATCGCCGCGCATCTCGGTCAGGAACTCCGGCCACAGCGGCATGCGCCACAGCCGCTCGCCCGTGCGCTCACCCGCCGCCTGCAGTTCACCCGCCAGCGTGTCGTCGGCGCTGAACAACCCCGCCGCCAGACGCCCGAGCGCAATGGACATCGCTCCCGTGAGCGTGGCCAGGTCGACCATGGCGATGGGCTTGTGGCGGCGCGCATACACGAGCGCGTCGGCCAACAGCAGCCGGCCCTCGGCG
>JAIOPA010000046.1 GCA_021414165.1 Candidatus Eiseniibacteriota bacterium | reverse complement strand
GCCAGCGCCGAACCCCAGCGGCGTTCCAGTGCCTCGGCCACGCCGTCGCCGGCCCGCTGCATGAGCGTGCTGCCGGGCGTGCCGGCGGCGATCGTGGCTTGGTCGACGGCGCGCATCTCGGCCGCCGTCAGGAGGCGCATGCTGGCCTCAGCGCCGCCGGCCGCGGGAGCGGGCGTCGCTCTTCAGGTCGCGCATCAGGCGCTTCTTGTACTCGGCGTCGCGCTCGATGCGGTTCAGCAGGTCGGGATCACTCGACAGGAAGGGCAGGTCGAACAGTTCCGGCTCGGCTTCCTGCTCGGTGTAGATGCGCTCCTGCTCGCTGCGCTGATGCTGCACCGCACGCTCCACGTTCTCGAACGACTTGTGGTCCGCGAGGAACGTCTCGTTGAACGTGTCGAAGGTGTACACGTGGACCTTGCTGTCCGCCGCGACTCCTTCGGGTGGGGCATACACGCGCGCGCGAGCCGCGCGGATCTTCTCATTGCCCATGGGGGCCTCCTGTGGGTGAACCCGAGGTACCGTCGCGGCCGTTCAGCTGGTCCACGATCGACACCAGTTTGAATACATCGTCGACATCATAGTCGGCGCCGGACTCCTTCGTGTCGAAGGTGTCGCCGTAGCGCGCGAACACGGTCGTCATGCCCAGGCTCTTCGCGCCCACCACGTCGCGCTCGGCCCAGTCGCCGATCATGAGCGACTCGCGCGGCTCCACGCCGAGCCGGCGCAGGACCTCGCGGAACGGGGCGGCGTCGGGCTTGCGCTTGCCGGTGTCGTCGAACGTCACGACGGCATCGAACAGGTGCTGCAGGCCCAACGAGCAGAGCCGCAGCCACACCTGGAAGCGCGGCGCATCGGACACCACGCCCAGCTTGAGTCCGCGCTTGGCCAGCTCGAGCAGCGTCATCTGGGCGCGCGGGTAGAGCACCAACTCGGACTCTCGCGCGCGGCGGTACGCCACGATGCCGCTCGCCAGGATCTTGGGGTCCACCTCGCCGAACTCGCGCTCGAGCAGTTCGTCGAACACGTTCTGGAACTCGAGCCCGCGCTCGTCGTACACGGCACGCACGCGCTCGCGCAGTTCCTCGCGGCTCATGCGGATCCCGGCGTCGATCATGCCGCCGATGGCGGCCTGGATGGCCGCCTCCTTCATCCGCATGAAGTCGGTGAGCGTATTGTCGAGGTCGAAGACGATCGCTCGGATCACGCGCGTGAGGCTCCGGGTCCAGACAGAGGCGCGTGGGGCGCGGCCGCGAGGGCCGCCTGCCGCACGCGCGGCGTTCGGGTGCGCCAAGGGTGGCGCGGGAGGCGAGTCTACACGAACCGTCCGCGTTCGTGTCTCGGCCATTGTGGAGCGTGGTCCGGACGGCTTACCATCCCCGGCCTGCGTGCGGCACGTGCCGGCGCACCACCACTCCTTCTGCTGGTCTGCCCCGGGGCCCATGCGTCGACCCATCCCGATCCTGCTCATCGTCTCGCTGTGTGCGCTGGCGGCCGTGTTCGCCGGCTGCAGCAAGAAGTCGACGGCCCCTGCGGTCTCGGGCGGCGGGAACGCCTCGCACCCGATCGTCATCGCCACGCAGCCGGCCGCGCGATCGGCCTCGGCGCCCTACGACAGCGACATCTGGGCGCAGTTCGATCGTGGACTCGACGGCCGCACGGTGAGCGCGCAGACCGCGTACCTCAAGCTCGATGGCCAGCGGCTCCTGGCCGACGTGACCTACGACGGCATCACGCGCCGCATCTTCCTGCGGCCGCGCTCGGTGTTGGCGCTGCAGCGCACGTACACGGTCGAGTTCTCGACGGCGATCAAGGCGCTCGATGGCTCGTCCATGCCCGAGGGCGTGTTCTTCCAGTTCACCACCAACAGCCTGCGCCATGTGACGTACGACTTCCCGGCCGAGGGTGAGCTCGAGGGCCCGGTCTCGGCGCTCGGTTGGGGTGGTGCGCTGGGCGCGCAGAACAACCTGTTCTACGAGGTGTACGCGTCCGAGGACTCCGCCGCCGTGGTGCTGCGCACCGCGCCACGCCTGCAGCGCTCGGTGTTCACGCGCTACCTGCCGTCGACCGCATGGCCCGCCGGCAGCCGCGTGTTCTGGGCGATCACGGCCGAGAACTTCACCACCGGCGAGCGCGAGAACGGCCCGCTGCAGTCGTTCCACGTCACCGACGGCAGCGCGCCGATCGACTCCGTGGTGATCCGGCCGAGCGATCACGGCAGCAGCATCGTGACCAACCGCAATACCCAGTACTGCAACCAGCCGTTCCTGCCTGCGGGCCCCAACTTCAATGCCGCGATCCACTGGAACTTCACAGGACTCCCCGCCGACGCGCGCATCGTCGACGCTCGGCTCCAGTTGTGGTTCCTCGATCAGAACAGCGGCGCGTTCGCGGCCGCGCAGCCGGTCGTCTGGATGGCTCAGAATGAGTGGTCGGCCTGCATCGTCACCGCGCCCGGGCCACCGTTCGCGGAGCCTTCGGGGCTCCTCGCCAATGGATTCGCCGTGAATGCCCTCGAGACCGACTTCCTGTCCGATCGGCTCTCGGCCGCGGTCGAGGCGCTCGCGCGCCGGCGGACCTTTGTGTTCAGCACGGT
>JAIOPA010000064.1 GCA_021414165.1 Candidatus Eiseniibacteriota bacterium | reverse complement strand
GGGATCGTTCTTGTTCCGCGACGTGAGCGTGATGCCCAGGATCTGCGCGGCCCGCACGGCGTCCTCGAAGAACATCTCGTAGAAGTCGCCCATGCGGAAGAACAGGAACGCGTCGGGATGATCGCGCTTGGTCTCGAGGTATTGCTTCATGAGCGGCGTCTTGGCGGCCGCAGAAGCCTCGGGGGCGCTGACGTTCTTGCCTCGCGTCATTGTAGCCTCTTCGCTACGCTCGACGTCGGCAGGCTCTTCGCGATGCTCATCGAAGCCTCTTCGCGTTGCTCATCGCGCGCGTAGTAGGTCCTCACGGGTTCACCAGCTTTGCGGTGGTGCCCATGCGGGCGGCCTCGAGGCTGCGGGGCCAGCGGCGCTGCAGGCGGTCGCGTGCAGCCACGGCGTCGGCCACGCGGTGGGCGCGATCACAGAGCACGGCATAGCGTTCGAGCGCGGCGGGTTCGGCTTCACCCGCAGGGCCCTCGAGCAGGCGCTTGAGCACGTCCATCTCACGCGCGCCCTCGCCCGTGAGCGCCAAGGCCTGCGAGAGTCCCAACTGTGCGAGCGGGCGCAACGGCTGCGACAACGTGGAGACCTCCTCGAACGCGGCACGTGCGCGGCCGCCATCCTCGGCGCCCAGCCACGCGAGCCCGGCGCGATAGCGTGCCTCGGCACGCTCGTAGCCCTGGAGCCGCGCAGCCGCACGGCCATAGGCCTCGGCCGCCAGCCGGTACTCGCCACGCGCGTGGTGGAACTGTCCCAGCGTGAACGCCGCAGCCGCCGACGTGGAGCGCGGTCCGCCCGCCTCGAGACGGCGCAGCACGGGCGCCAGGCTATCGGCCGGGAGCTTGGCCGGCAGGCGGTTCTCGATCCGTTCCAGGGCGTGCGCCGGCCACGCCAGCGCCAGAACGGCGCAGGCGGCCAACCACAGGCTCGGGAAAAGGGCTCGGGGACGCATGGGCCGGGCAGTGTAGGCCGCCGGGCCGATCGATGCCACCCCGACCGGACCCACCCGCCCGCAAGCACGAAGGCCCGTCCGTTGCCGGACGGGCCCTCGAGTTTCAGCGGTGCAGCAGCAGCCTTAGAACTACTCCTCGTCGCCCACATCTGGAAGATGTTGGCGACTCGGATTATTCCTCGTCGCCGACATCCTCACGGATCTTGGGCGTGGCCGGCTCCTCGGCGGGCGGGTTCGCGGCGATACGGGCGCGAACCTGGTTCCGCTTGGAGGTCCACTCGGCGAGGGCGATGTCGTCCTGCTCCGTGAGCCAAGCCTTCACGCTCAGGATGAGCCGGTGATTCGGCACGTCCACGCGCGTGACCTTCATAACGAGCGGCTCACCGACCTCGAAGGCGTCGTTCGGACGCTTGAGGTCGTCGAGACCGAGCTGCGACAGCGGGATGAAGCCCTCGATGCCATCGCCGAGATCGACGATCGCGCCGCGGTCGAACAGGCGGTTGACGGTGCCCGTGAGCTCCATGCCGGACGGGAACTTGTCCGCCAGCAACGGCCACGGATCGTCGGACACCTGCTTGAGACCGAGCGAGATGCGGCGATGCTCCTTGTCGATCGAGAGCACGACGACCTCGATCGCATCACCCTTCTTGAGCACTTCCGAGGGGTGTGCGACACGCTTGGTCCAGGACATATCCGAGACGTGCACCAGACCGTCGATGCCCTCCTCGAGTTCGACGAACGCGCCGAAGTTCGTGAGGTTGCGGACCTTGCCCTTCACCTTCATTCCCGGCGGATACTTGTGATCGAGCGTGAGCCACGGATCCGGCTCGACCTGCTTGAGACCGAGCGAGATCTTCTCGTTGGCCTTGTCGACCTTGAGCACCACGGCCTCGATGATGTCGCCGATGTTCACGATCTTCGAGGGGTGACGCACGTGACGCGTCCACGACATCTCGGACACGTGGATGAGGCCCTCGATACCCTTCTCCAGCTCGATGAACGCGCCGTAGTCGGTGATCGAGACGACCTTGCCCTGCACGCGGTCGCCAACCTTGTACTTGTCCTCGACGCCTTCCCACGGGTAGGCCTCAAGCTGCTTCAAGCCGAGCGAGATGCGCTCCTTCTCAGGATCGAAGTTGAGCACCTTCACGCGCACCTTGTCGCCGATCTTGACGAGCTCGGACGGGTGCGCGACACGGCCCCACGACATGTCGGTGATGTGCAGAAGACCATCGATACCGCCCAGGTCCACGAACGCACCGAAGTCGGTGATGTTCTTGACCACGCCTTCGCGGATCTGGTCCTTGGCGAGATCCTTGAGGATCGTCGCCTTCATGCGATCGCGCTCTTCCTCGAGCACGGCACGACGGGAGACCACGATGTTCCGGCGGCGCTTGTTGAGCTTGATGATCTTGACCGAGACCGACTGACCGAGCAGCGCGTCCACGTTCTGGACCTGGCGCAACGCGATCTGCGAACCCGGAAGGAATGCTTCGACACCGTACAGATCCACGACCACGCCGCCCTTGATCTTGCGGATCAGCTTGCCTTCAACCACCTGACCCGAATCGTGGGCTTCCTTGACGCGATCCCAGACGCGCACGAAGTCTGCACGCTGCTTCGACAGCACGACCAAGCCGTCCTGGTTCTCCATCTTCTCGAGGAACACCTCGAGGACGTCACCGACCTTGATGCTGGACGGATCCGGGAACTCGGACAGCGAGATGATGCCTTCGCTCTTGAAGCCGACATCGACCAGCACGTCCTTGTCGTCGATCGACAACACCGTGCCACGCACGATCTCGCCTTCGCCGATGGAACGCATGGACTCTTCGTAAGCACCAAAGAGTTCCTGACGCTGTTCGAGGGTGAGCTCCTCCTCGTCGTCATAGTTGAGCGGTACGAGTGGCAGCGCCTGCGCCCGCTTGTTGCTCGCGGGGAGAGGGTTCTTCTCCTGGACATCCGACATGAAGTACGACCTCCTGCTATTTGGAATATGTGACCCGTCGCCGGGCCACGGACAGCCGAGTTCAGCTGGCCTTGAGTGCCGCGATCTCGCGCATCACCGCGTCACCCACGCTCTGATAGAGCGCGCGTGTCGGTTCAGCCGAGGACTCGACACCTGCCAGTTCCTGCCAGGTGCGCACCGGGCCGAACGACACCCGTAGCCTCACCTGTCGAAGCAGCCACCTGCGTGGCGGAAAACTGTTCACGTACGCCGGCACGATCCGGGCGCGAGCATGCCGATCCCGGGACGGGCCGGCCGCAGCTCACCATCGCGCGCACGAGTCCCCTCCGGGAACACGATCAGCGCCTTGCCTGCACGAAGTACATCCATGGCCCGCGTGAGACCACCCACGTCGGCCATACCACGCCGGATCGGGATGGCGTTGTACGAACGGATGAGCGGGCCGAAGACCGGCGGCCGGAACAGCTCCTCCTTGGCGAGGAAATGCAGTTCACGGATCGCCGCGGTGCCAACGAGCAGCGGGTCCCAATACGAGCAATGGTTCGAGGCGATGATCAGCCCGCCTTGCGACGGGACATGCTCACGGCCTCGGACCTCCCAGCCGCTCAGGGCACCCACGAAACCCCCGAGCAGGAAGCGGGACGCATTGTAGTGCAGGCTCACACGTTCTCCAAATGCTCCGGAAGCGCTCCGGCCGCCCCCGGGAAGCTCCAACCAAGCCCGGTTGTGGCCACTTTCCGCCCCTGTCCCCGCGTCAACGGGAACCCGGACGGCACTTGTCGTCGGTTCAGGCTATCGGCCGCGGACGGGCTGCCGGACAGCCCGGATGGGCGCGGATCACATCGAGCGCGGCCTCGACCTGCCGCTCCACATCCATACCGCTGGTATCCAGCAGGACCGCGCCCTCGGCCTGCATGAGCGGGCTGTCGGGCCGGTTCTGGTCGCGGTCGTCACGCGACCGCAGGTCCTCGCGCACCGCCTCGAGCGTGGCGGGGATGCCCCGGTGCTGCAGCTCGGCGTAACGCCGGCGCGCACGGGTATCGAGATCGGCGTCCAGGTACAGCTTCACCTCGGCGTCGGGGAACACCACCGTGCCGAGATCGCGGCCCTCACCCACCAGCGGCTCGCGTTCACGCAGCGAACGCTGCCAGCCCACGAGCTACTGCCGCACGCTTGGAAAGGCCGCCACACGCGACGCCTCTTCGCTCACCTCGGGCGTGCGGATCGCCACCG
>JAIOPA010000163.1 GCA_021414165.1 Candidatus Eiseniibacteriota bacterium | reverse complement strand
GGACTTCATGCCAGCGGCCAGGTCCGACAGGTACGGCGACGGCGGTGCGGTGCTGTTCAAGCCATAGTTGAAGTTCGCCCACGTGAGCGCGGGCACCATGTTCACGACCGAGCCGCCCGACGGGTCCGTGCCGGCGCCGTTGATCGTGCCCGTATCCAGGTAGTACACGCGCACACCACCACCGAAGCCCGTGGACGAGGTGCGGTAACCCACGGCCACGTCGGTACGGGTCGAGGTGCCGCCCAGGTCGGCCGCCGTGATGCTCTGCACGATGCCCGGCGCGTTGATGAGCCCCGAGACCGAGAAGCCGAAGCTGCCGGTGTTGCGGTACTGGAAGATGCGACCCGTGGCCACGCCACGCTGCGTGCCCAGGAAGATGTCCATGCGGCCGTCGCCATCGCCGTCCGCGAGCGACACACAGGTCATGGCGTCACCCGAGAAGCTGCGCGTGTACTTCTCGCGGAAGCGGCCACCCGCCGTACGGCCATAGTTCTCGTACACGCACAACTGGCCGTTGTAGTCCGACGTGCGCGTCACGACCACCAGATCCTTGTCGCCGTCGCTGTCCATGTCGGCCAGCGCGAGGCCCGTGACCTCGCCCATCGTGCCACCGTTGATCGTGGTGAAGCGCTCGTTCTGCGTGAATGCCGGCGTCGTGGCGTCATTGCTGAGCCACACCTCGATCGAGCCCTGACCCGCCGTGGCCGACTTGGTGCCCACGATGATGTCCGGCCGGGTGCCACCACCACAGTCCATGGTGACCACGGCCTGCACATCGCCGTTGTCCGTGGTCTTGTAGTTGCGGCTCGTGCTGTACGTGGTCGGCAGGAAGCCCTCATTGCTCTTGGAGCCCTGCGTGAACCACACGAAGAAGTTACCGGCCGCCGCGTACTTGGTACCCGTGACCAGGTCGGGGCGCGCCTTGTCGTCGTTCATGTCGAGCGTATCGACTGCCATGGCCATGACCGAGTTCGGCGCCAGACGCGTGTAGCCGTCCGGGTTGATCGGGTTCGCACCGAACAGCGGCGACGACGCGTACTTGTTGAACCACACCGACACGTTATCCGTGCCACCGGCATCGGCACCCAGGATCAGGTCCTTGTCGGCACGCGCCAGGTTGGTCTTGTTGGCCTGCCAGTCATTCTCGACCAGGTCCGCCGCGACCAGCGAGAGCACACGGCTCGCGTTGAGCGTGATGATCTGGTAGTTGGCCATACCGAAGTTCTTGCCCGTGAGCGTACCGCCGTTGGTCACATACAGACCGCTGATCGCCGTGCTACCGGTGGGGAAGTAACCGCCCGGCGGCACCGAGTACACGGTGTAGGGCTTCGTGGTCGGCGGCGAGTTGATGGGTACGCTGATGCTGTAGTCGCCGCTCGCGTCGGTGTTGGCATAACCCAGCACCGTCACACCGCCGTCGTCGGACACGCCGACCCAGACGTCTGCGATACCGGACTCGGAGCCATCAAGCGCACCGTTACGGTTGGCGTCGCTGTACACCCGGCCCTGGATGCGGCCGGTGCTCTGCTTCTTGAAGCCGAAGGTGTGCGAGCCCGTACCGCCGTTGGAGATGCTGCCGCTGACCGGGTTCGCGGTGGTCGCCGCGAGCGAGTCCGGGGGCGTCGCACCGAGCGCGTAAGCACCCGACGACACGAACAGCGACACGGCACCATACGCGTCGGTGGTACCCGTCGCGGTCATGCCGTTGCTACCGGTGGCAGAGAACGAGATCGCGGACAGCGCAGGCTCGGTCACGCCCTGCGAGCCGTCGGAATCGATATCCTCGAAGGCACGCGCGGTGACCCAGCCACCCGAGCGAAGCGTGTCGGCGAACGACTGGCTCACCGCAGCGGTCGAGATCGTGATCGAGAAGCTGTCCGGCGAGCTGTACGAGCCGTAGCCGGCCGCCGGCGTGTGCTTGAGCGTGTACGTGCCCGCCGCCGCACGGAACTGATAGAAGCCGTTGGCCGCCGTGTAGGCCGTCTGCGGTCCCAGGCGAACCGTGGCACCCGAGACGCCCGTGTCAGAGCCGTCCATGACACGGTTCGTGTTCTTGTCCTCGTATACATAGCCCGACACCACGAACGTCTTGGCGCCGAAGTTCGGCACGCTACGCGAAGCACTCACCTCGCTCCTGAGCGTGGTCTCGACATACTGGCCCTTGGCATCCGGACGCGACGACGTCGCGGTCACGTTCATGACCACGCGCGCGATGTCCTCGAGCTGGCCGGCGGGCACCGGGCCATTGGCCCAGTTCCACGGCGTCGACGAGCCCTTCATATGGACGGTGAAGATCGGCGCCACGCCCGGCCCCGGGGTGCGCACCAGCGCGACGCGCTCGGTCGTACCGCCGTTGCTGCCGGCCACGCCGCCCGTGCTATCGCCGTACACCTGGCGCAGCAACACCATGTCGTTCGGATTCGGCGTCGATGCCGCATCGGCACCGGCCGCGTCCGTGACGTCGGTGGCATTGATCGCGCCGTCGTTGTTGGCGTCGAGCGTGTAACGCACCAGCTCAGCACCCGTGCGGTAGCGGATCGGCGGCGCATACGACGTACCGTTCAAGGGGAACGGCTTGGGATCCGACGTCGGGTTATAGGCCAGCGGTGCCAGCGGGCCCGTACCGTTGTCCGGGTAGGGCAGCTGGTTCTGGCTCAGGATGATCTGGGCCGAATCGACATAGGCGATCGCCGGCTGCGGCGTGCCGTAGTCCTGATCGGTGCCATAGCCCGCCGAACGGATGTCGCGCGCCATGAGATCCATGGCAGCGCGTGCCGTCTGCTGGGCTTCGACGTTGGCCGCCGTCTCCTGCTTGTTCTTGGCCGACGTCATGAGCACCATGGTCACGGCCACCGCGACCACCGCGAAGATGGCCAGCGAGACCATGAGTTCGACGAGCGTGAAACCGGCCTGGCTCGACCGGCGCTTCTCTGGAGCGTGGGAATGGGCACGCATCACGTTCACCGCCTCACGTAAGTGGTGGCTGTCACCGAACGCGGGGTCGTGTAACCGGCCCCGCGGTAGTCGACCGTCACCACCACCTTCTTCAGGTTGTTCAGACTTCCAGACATCGTCGAGACCGTGTAGTACCGAGTCCATCGGCCGCTGCCGAGTGTGTCCGCCGTCGTGGCGCTGGGATGGCGTCCGTCCGCCAGTGTGGAATCCGACCAGGTCTGCGAGCCGAGCATCTCGAGCCGCTCCTGGGCGTAGTAGTTGGCAGACACCAACAGTTGGTCCTGCGCCTGCGTGCGTGCACCAGTCGGGAACAGCCGCCCCACCGCCAACAACCCGACGGAGAGCACGACGAGTGCGATCATGAGTTCCACGAGCGACATCCCTTGCTCATGGTTCGGTGTGAGGCTCGAGTGACGCATCGGGTCCTCGCTCACCGGATGAGCGCCATACCCGACACCTGGATGCTCACGGTGTCGCGTGCGCCGGTTCGGTTCTGGAAGACGACCAACGCCGACGTATTCGCATGGCCGTCGCGCGTCAGCTGGATCGTGGTGGGCGATGCCGAGACGTAGGTCACGCCTCGTGGGAGCTTGCGTTGGACCGATCCACTGGTACCGAGCACCGTCCAGGCGTTCGGCGTACCGGTGTTGAAGTTGATGTTCACCGCCTGCCCCGTGGCCATGGCTCGCGAACGCTGCAGCTGGATCGTCTGCACGAGGTTCTCGCTCGTGCCGCGCAGCTGCGCGCTCTGCATGTAGCGCTGGAATGCGGGGATCCCGAAGGTCATGAGCGTGCCGAAGATGGCCAACACGACCATGAGCTCGATCAGCGAGAAACCTTTGGGATGGGTGGATGTGGAATGCATGGGACCGCCTGTCTGCCGGATGGGAGAGCCAATTGAGAGGCCGCTTCACCAAGGGCTTCGGCCGCATCCGGTTAAAGCCTTGAGTGATAACAACTTCGCAACAACTAGTGAGGATGCCTTCGCAAGAGGCCACTAGGTCATCGCAGGAACCGGGCCATACGCTGGATCCCGGACCAGCATTACAACCCGTTGCCGGACAACGGTTTGTAGGCACGTTGTTGCGATTGCGAGTGCAGTCTTGACTGGACCCGGTCGAGCCGTGCAGGCCGGTCGCCCCAGTCGTGCGGTACGCACGGCTACCGGTGTTCGACCCCCATCGCCGAACGAAGTCTTTGCAGTTCCCGGACAGGGGCTTCTAGACTGGCGGCGGCTTCACGCCATCCGGCGCGCAGGGAGGTGCGCTCGAACTCGTACCTCGCTTCGCATCGGGCCCAGGTCCCCCTTCAAGGAAGAGGTCCCCGATGATCCGCCCCCGTCACACGCTGCTCCGCTCACTGCGAGCGGCGGTGTTCCTGCTGGCGCTGCCCGTGGCCGCGCTCGCGGCCGGCAACGGCAAGCTGCAGATCCATCACATGAAGATCGGCCAAGGCGACGGCACCCTGTTGATCTCGCCCAACGGCCAGACCGCGTTGTTCGATAACGGCGTGTACACCAACTGCACGTACATCAAGAGCTACCTGCAGGGACTCGGGATCACGTCGATCGACTACCACTTCCTGTCGCACTACCACGCGGATCACCTGGGTTGCCTCGACGACCTTGCCGCGATCGGCATCACGGTCGCGACCGCGGGCTACGACCGCGGCCTGTCGTACTCGAGCGGCACCTACACGACGTATGTGAGCACGCTGGGCGCAAAGCGGCAGACGATCGCCAAGAACCAGGTGATCACGCTCGATGCCGCGTCCGCGAACCCGGTGTCGATCACGTGCGTCGACCTGAACGGCGCGGGCGTGTACTCGCCCACCGGCGCCGACGAGAACGCCAAGAGCGCGGTGTACAAGGTGAGCTACGGCAACTTCGACGAGGTCATCGGCGGCGACCTCACGGGCAGCACCGCCAACAGCAACGACGTCGAGACGACGATCGGCCCCATGGTGGGCGACGTCGAGGTGTACAAGGTGCACCACCACGGCTCGCGCTACTCGAGCAATGACAACTGGCTCAACGCGATCTCGGCCGAGGTCGGCATCATCATGTGCGGCGATGGCAACACCTACGGGCACCCGACGCTCGAGGCGTTGACGCGCATGCACAACCACAACATGCACACCTACTGGACCGAGACGGGCGCGGGTGCCGCACCCGATGCGAGCTGGGACAAGGTCGCCAACAACACGGTGAGCGTGCAGGTCGATCTGGTGGCCGGCAACTACACGGTGTCGAACGGAACGTTCACGGACACCTACACCATGGGCTCGGCGCCGCCGCCGCCGATCAACACGTCGCAGCCGGCCAGCACCGCCACGATGCTGCAGGGCACGATCACCGCAGGTTCTGCGGCCTCGCTCGCGGCCGACGACAACACCAAGATGACCGTGACCGCCGCACTCTCGGCGGGCAGCTATCGCACGGACTGGTACGGCGAGGCCGTGCTGGCGCACCCGCCGCTCAATCTGACGCTGCGCTACAACGGCTCGTACAGCGTGTCGCGTACGCAGACGATCTTCCTGTGGAACTGGCAGACGAGCGCGTGGGTGCAGGTCGATGCGGCCACCGTGTCCACGACCGACGTGACGCGCACGTACACCACCCCCACGCCGGGCGCCTACGTCTCGGCCACCGGTCAGGTGCGTGCGCGGGTGCAGGGCAACACGCGCACCAGCTCGTACACGTGCCGCGCGGACTGGATGTCGTTCCAGTACGACTACGCGCAGGGCACGATCATCACCATGTCGCCCGAGACGTTCGCGGCGCGCCAGCCGGCCGAGTGGCATGAGCCGTACCGTGACGCCACGCCGCAGGCGCGACTCCAGACGCTGCAGGTGTCGGATGCCACGAACGGCGTGCGGCTGGAGTGGAGCACGGCCCGCAACGAGCACATGGACGGCTTCAATGTGTATCGCGAGCAGGCCGATGGCTCGTTGGCATTGGTGGGCTACGAGGCCGAGGTCGAGATGACGTCCGACGACGTGCGGTTCGCGTTCACGGACGCCAATGCGGCGCCCGGCACGAACGTGTACTGGCTCGGCGCGCGCTCGTGCGCGGGTGACGAGGGCCGTGTGGGTCCGCTGCGGGCGGTGCACGCCGCAGCAGCGCCGGCGGCCAGCCGCCTGGCGTTCACGGCGGGCCCCAACCCCACGCGCGGCTCGCTGCGCTTTGCGCTCACCGTGGGTGAAGCCGCCGACGGCAAGCTCGAGGTGTTCGATGTCACGGGCCGCCGCGTGGCCACGCCCTACTCGGGCCGGCTCGAGGCGGGCACGCACTCGCTCGACTGGGATGCCAGCGATGCGAACGGTGTGCGCGTTGCACAGGGCGTGTACTTCGCGCGCTTCGAGGCGCTGGGCCGCACGCAGCTCGTGCGCCTGAGCATCCTCGATCGCTAGGCCGATCGCGCAGTAAAACGAGAAGGGCCCGGTCCTCGCGGACCGGGCCCTTCGTGTTGCGTACGCTCGAGGAGCCGGACTACCGGCCGTCTCCATCGAGCAGGTTGCCGAGGCCGCCCAGGATGGAACCCTGCTCGCGACCGCCACCACCGGTCTGCGGCGCGGCCGCATAGATGCGGCTCGCCAGACGCGAGAACGGCAGCGACTGCAGCCACACCTTGCCGGGGCCACGCAGCGTGGCGAGGAACAGACCCTCGCCGCCGAACAGCACCGTCTTCACGCCACCCGCCAGCTGGATGTCGTAGTCGACCGTGGGCTGCATGGCCACGATGCAGCCCGTGTCCACGCGCAGCGTCTCACCAGGCGCGAGCGTCTTCTCTTCGAGCGTGCCGCCCGCGTGCACGAAGGCCCAACCGTCGCCCTCGAGCTTCTGCAGGATGAAGCCTTCGCCACCGAACAGGCCGGCGCCGAAGCGGCGCGTGAACGCGATGCCCAACGACACGCCCTTGGCCGCGCACAGGAACGAGTCCTTCTGCGCAACCAGATGACCGCCGAGTTCCTTGAGGTGCAGCGCCACGATCTTGCCGGGGTACGGCGCAGCGAACGCGGCCTTGGCCTTGCCCTGGCCCTGGTTCTGGAACACGGTCATGAACAACGACTCGCCCGTGAGCAGGCGCTTGCCCGCGCCGAGCAACGCGCCCATGAAGCCGCCCTGCTGCTGCGAACCGTCACCGAAGATGGTGTTGAGCGTGATGCCGTTCTCGATGTACATCATCGCGCCGGCCTCGCCCACGACACCTTCGCCCGGGTCGAGCTCGATCTTCACGAACTGCATGTCGTCACCGAGGATCTCGAAGTCGATCTCGTGCATGCTGGCCATGATGGTGTGCTCCTCTCCTTCGGATGGACGCGGCGCGAGCGGTGCGGATCAGCCGCCGATCGGCCACGACCCGCGCCGGCGGGTGCCGGTCACGGATATGGATACGAAGCGGGGTACAACAGGTTGCGGTTCGCGCGGTCGAACTAGTCGGCGACGAGCAAACCGTGCTCGGCGAGCAACGACTCGAAGCGCGCAAGGCCCTGCAACTCCTCGGGCCCGAACCGGTAGTTGAAGCGCCGAAGATAGCCTTCGACCTCGGCGGCACTCCAGCCCGGCCCGGTCTCGCGGCGGGCGATCTCCGGCAACGTGGCGAGCCCGGCGGCGAGCGACGCCTCGAGGAAGCTGCGCAGCTCGGTCTTGAGCGCGGGGTCGAGCGTCGAGCGCACGACCCACGTGGCGTACACGAACGGCAACCCGGTCCACTCGAGCCAGTCGGCACCCAGGTCGAGCGTGTGCACGAAGCCCTCGGGTGGCCGGTTGCGCGTGCGCATGGCGGTGTCGCCGATCTGCAGCAGGCCGTCGGCCTGCGACGGCTCGAGGCCGCGCACGAAGCGCACGTTCGGCAACGAGCGCCGCACGTTGAGGAGCAGCTTGAGCAGCCGGATGCTGGTCGACGTCTCGGGCGTGACCGAGATGAGCGCATCGCCGAGCGCGTTGGCCGGGCGGCGCGAGAACAACAGCACCGACAATACGGGACCGCGCGCGGCGACACCCATGGGCGCCAGCATCTCGAAGCGGTCCTTCATGCGCAGGAAGTCGCCCGCGGCCATGAGACCCAGATCGACCGTGCCGGCCTCGGCCTCGCGGCCCAGATCACGCGGCGGCAAGTTGCGCACGGCGAACGGCGCGTCGGACCAGAGTGCGTAGAACGGGGCCGCATTCACGTAGGGAATGCGGGCGGCGACCGTGGCGGTGGTGAGGCGCGATGGGTTCATGGGACGCCCAAGATACCGCGCGCTCGGGGTGGGGTCGAGCGGGCCGGAATGCGCCCGCAGGGCAGTCTGGACGCCCTGCTGCGAACGCCGAGCGCCCCGTGGCGGGACTCCACGGGGCGCTCGTTCACGGCCGAGGGGAACCGCGATCAGCGGCGTTCGATGCGCACCGCCTGACCGGTCTTGATGAACTCCAGCGCGAGCCGGTGGATCTCGACCTCGACCTGCGCACCGAGCTCGTCCTGCTGCTGACCCAGTTCGTCCTGCTGTGCACCCAACTCATCCTGCTGCTTGGCCAGCTGATCCTGCTGAGCGGAAAGCTCGCGGGCCTGCTCCTCAAGCGTGTCGATGCGGCCCTCGAGCACGCGGATCCGGCGCTGGAGCTCCTGCCGGCGGGCATCGCTCAGCCGCCCCTCGCCCAACTGCACCGACAGCGTCGCGATCTGCTCCGACAGTTCGGCCTGCTTGTCACCCAGTTCAGCCTGGCGCTCGCCCAGCGCACCCTGCTTCTCACCCAGGGCACCCTGACGATCGCCGAGTGCGCCCTGCCGGTCACCCAACTCGGCCTGAGGCCTCATGACCTCATGGATGCGAGCCACCGCCGACGGATCACTCACGACATAGTTCTTCCCGTCGAGCCGGAACCAACCGAACCCAGCTGGGTGCTGCTTGCCGAATGACTGGATCCAATCGAGTTCGTGCGTCTCGAACGAGCCACTCACCGACAGGTTGTGCCCCGAGCCACCCGGCACGCCCTTGCCATAGCCGTAGCTGAAGGACTCGGCCTTCGAAGCGCTGGAGCCGAACGAGTAGCCATACGAGCTGCTGTGCGCACTCGAGCTGCGAGTCGTGCCGTGACTCGTGCTGCGCGACTCGCGCCGCGAGGCCTCGAGCCGCAGGGGGACCAACGCCAGGAGACCCACCGCGAGCAACACCGTGAACGCGAGGACTCGCTGCGACGACGTGGGACGGATGCCATGAGCCAGCATGAGGAGCCTCCGATGCAGTTGGGATGCGCGGCGGGATCCATAGGACGCTGCGGTGTGGGCATGACGGCGGCTGTCGATGCCATAGGCCAACAACAGTTCGCCGTATGCGTGAGGCGATGCGTCACAGACGCGCAGGGCGTCGTGGTCGCAGGCCTCTTCGCGGGCCTGCGCATACTCGTCGACCGCCCAGTGGGCGAGCGGGTGGAACCAGAACAGTGCGTGGGCCAGTGCCGGCATGACGCCCAGCGCCAGATCGCGGCGGCGGATGTGCGCGGCCTCGTGCGCCAGCACCATCTGCAGGCCTGCAGCGTCGAGTGCCAGACAGGACGCCGGCATGAGGATGCGAGGGTGCAGGCCCGCCAACAGCACGGGCGAACTGGCCTCGGCCCCCACGCGGATCTCGACACGCGCAGCCATGCGCTCACCCAGCCAGCTCGCGAGCCAACCCTGGATGCGAGCATCCTCGAGTGGTTCCGATCGCTGCCATGCGCGCTGCAGACGACGCGCGACGCGCCACTGCAGCGCAACCACGGCCAGTACTCCGAACGCCCACACGGCGACCGCCAGCGGCATCGCGGCGCGCAGGAGTGTGCGGGCGATGGACCCGGCATCGCTCCATGTGAAGCTGCGCGTGGGTGCCGGTTCCATGATGGGCTGGCCTTCAATCAGCACCGGCTCATCGTGAAGCGCGGGCGGCGGCAGATGTCCCATCGCGGTGAGTGTGGTCTGCACCAACGCGCCCGGCGCAGCAGGCAGCGCCGGCACGGGCAGCACGAGTGCGGGCAGCACCGCGAGGCCGGCGACCATGCGAAGCGTGACCAACCACCACATGGCGGTGCGGGTGGCCGCGGGCAGGCGCGGGAATGCGCGCGTCACCAGCAACACCGCGAGCACGAGGAAGCCGCCCTCGATAGCCGCACGCGACAACGCCAGGGCGACAGCCGAATAGCCTTCGGGGCTCATCACGCCTCCTCGGGCCGGGTGGCCTTGAGTGCTCGCACGGCAGCGCGCAGCTCGCGCAGCTCGTCCTCGCTCACCTCACCGCGCTCGGCGAGGTAGGCGGCGATCGGCGAGACGGATCCCTGCAGCGCGCGATCCACGAACTGTCCGAGCGCGCGGCTCAACAGGTGCGGTTCGTCGAGCGCGGACTGGTACACGTAGACACCGTCGAGCCGGCGGCGGCTCAGGTGGCCCTTGCTGCGCAGGCGCTCCATGACCGTGAGCACGGTCGATCGCGCCAGGCCGTGCTCGGCGGCGAACACCTCGGCCACGCGTGCCACCGCGATCGGTCCGTGCTCGGCGATGTGGCGCAGGACCGCGAGTTCCTGTGCGCCGGTGGGAAGGGGCTGGGACATGGCAACCTCCGGAGTGTCGTGACGACATTTGTCGTCTACAGGCACACTATCGACTGCTTACACGTGTAGTCAACCCCGAACTCGCGGTGCACTGCCGAACGCGGCGCACCGGCCCCACCAGCGCCGGGAACGCACCGACCAGCGTGAGCGGCTCAGCTGCCGCGCAGGGCCTCGAGGAACGCCTCGCCGTAGCGCTCGAGCTTCACCGGGCCCACGCCGGGCACGCCCAGCAGCTCCTCGGGTGTGGTAGGGCGGATTTCGTTATTTCGGATGAGCGTCGTTTAGGTTAAGAGTTT
>JAIOPA010000063.1 GCA_021414165.1 Candidatus Eiseniibacteriota bacterium | reverse complement strand
TTCGCCCTGCGCACCCGTAAGCCGGGGCAGGACGTGCGTATCACCGTGCGGCGTGGGGGCGAGCCCATCGACCTCATCGCCACGCTCGGAAGGAGACCTTGAACATGCGCCGGTTCCTCGTGCTGTGCGCGGCGTTGCTCGCCGTTGCGCTCTTGATCGCGGCCAAGCCGGCCGCCAAGCCGGCGGCCAAGCCGTTCCGGCCCGTGCCGCCCACGGCCGCCGTGGCCGACTCGCTCATCCGCACCGGCGAATCGCATTTCGCGCATCTGTACCAGCTCACCTTTGGCGGCCAGAACGCCGAGGCGTACTGGAGCGCCGATGGCACCAAGCTCATCTATCAGTGGACGAACGACGAGTGGAAGTGCGACCAGCAGTATGTGCTCGATCTAAAGACCGGCAAGAGCACGCTGGTGAGCACCGGCAAGGGCCGCACCACCTGCGGCTACTTCTATGCGAACGACTCGCGCGTGTTGTTCGCCTCGACGCATGCGAGCGGCGACTCGTGCCCGCCGGAGCCCGACATGAGCAAGGGCTACACGTGGGCCATCTACCCGTCGTACGACATCTGGACCGCCAAGCCCGATGGCAGCGATCTCCAGCGGCTCACCAACCGAGACGGCTATGACGCCGAGGGCACCCTGAGCCCCGACGGCGAGTGGCTCGTGTTCACGAGCAAGCGCGACGGCGACGTGGACCTGTACAAGATGCGCATGGATGGCACGGGCCTCGTGCGGCTCACCGACCAGCCCGGCTACGACGGCGGTGCGTTCTTCTCGCACGATGGCAAGCAGATCGTGTGGCGCACGCATCGCACCGCGGATTCCACCGCGCAGGCCACGTTCCGCACGCTGCTGGCGCAGGACCTGGTGAAGCCGTCCAAGATGGACTTGTGGGTCATGAACGCCGACGGCACGAACCAGCGCCGCATCACCGACAAGCCGGCGGCTTCGTTCGCGCCGTTCTTCACGCCCGACGACAAGAGCATCATCTACTCGAGCAACTGGCCGGATCCGCGCAGCCGCAACTTCGACCTGTGGCTGGTGCCCGTGGCCGGTGGCGAGCCCGTGCCGGTCACGCGTGATACCGACTTCGATGGTTTCCCCATGTTCAGCCCCGACGGCAAGTGGTTGGTGTTCTGCAGCAACCGCGGCGGCAAGGTGGCGGGCGAGACCAACGTGTTCCTGGCGGAGTGGCGGCCCTGAAGTCGCGCTTCGGTCGCACCCGGCCACCGGTCCCGTTGGGACGCGCGTTAGGCGTGTTCCTGTTGGGCATCTTCCTGTTCGCGCGCTTCGGCGACGCGTTCCGGTTGCCGTTCCTGAACGACGACTATGTGTTCCTGGATCATGTGGGCGACAAGGGCTTCACGCAGCTCTGGGGCTTTAAAGAACTGGCGTTCCACTGGTGGCGGCCGTTCTCGCGCGAGTTCCACTACTGGTGGCTGCAGAAGGCGTTCGGCCCCGTGGAGTGGCCGTTCCATCTGGCGAGCCTGGGCCTGTCGTGCGGTGTGCTGGCGGCGTTCTGGGCGCTGGCGCGCCGCCTGGCCGGTGCGCCAGCGGCCGCGATCGCGGTGGCCGGTGCGGCCACGCTGCCGGGCTGGGGACTGCTGTTGTTGTGGTCGGCCGGTGCGCAGGACCTGTGGATGATGCTCGTGGCGTTGCTGGCGCTGCTCGCGTGGCACAGCGGGCGCGTGGGACTGGCCACGTTGTTCTACGCGCTGGCGCTCGCCAGTAAAGAGACCGCCGCACCGCTAGCGCTGTTGTTCGTGGCGCATGACGCGTGGGTGAGCCGCAAGGCGTGGCAGGAGACCGTGCTGCGCATGATCCCCATTGCACTCGTGGGATTGGCGTGGCTGTTCGCGCATCCCATGATGCTCGGCCGGTTGTGGGCCGGTGCGCCCGCTTCGCTGCCGGCCTCGGCCGCCGCGTTGCCCCCGTGGTTGGTGCTGTGGAAGAGCGCGCTGTCGGCGTTCTCGCTGGACGCCATGCCGTCGCCCGATGGCGGCTGGGGCAAGGTGTGGTGGGATGGCCTGCGCTGTGTGCTGCTGCTGGTGATCTTCGTGGAGTTGTTGGCGCGGCCCGATGCGCGCCCGAGTGACATGCTGGGCGGCACGCGTGCCGCACGACTGCGCGGCGTGTTCCCGTTCGCCGCTGCGTGGTGGGCGTGCGGCTCGATCCCGTTGCTGCTGCCCGGGCTCGGCTGGCACGTGTACTACGCGCACTTCGCCACACTCGGCATCTGGTTGGGCGTGGGCCGCTTGCTCGCGCGCCAGCAGGGTGCGGCCATGGTGGTGGTGGGCGTGCTCGCCATTGTCGGTGCGGGGCGCGCGGCCACGTTGAGCGAGGACTGGGGCGAGGCCGCGTACCAGCGGCGTGCCGGTCACTTCGTGGGCGAGATCAAGGACAAGCTGCTGGGTGCCTACCCCAAGATGGAACCCAACGCGCGACTCTGGTTCGTGCGGCTGCCGAACAACGTGGGCTTCCTGGCGGGCGATGGCCCGGTGGTTCGCGTGTGGTATCGCGATCGCTCGCTGCAGGCCGGCTACTACAGCGCCTACACCGCGCGGCCCGACAGCGCACCGCAGGGACCCGACCGGTTCTTCCGCATGGACGAGGCCGGCGCGTTCCAGGAAGTGAAGCGCGACGGCGAGACCGCCACCGCGCCCACGCCCGTCGCCAGTGACACCACCGGCAACGGTGCCGAGCGCGCGAGCGATCCGCGTTGGGAGCGCGACCGCGTGTCGTTGGCGCACACGCTGGCTTCGGGTAAGGACTGGCGCGGTGCGGCGTCGGAGTTCCGGCGGCTTGCGATCGCCTACCCCGACAGCTCGAGCTACGCGTTCGATGCCGCCACCGCGTTCATGCAGGCGGGGGACTCCACGGCCGGCATCCAGTGGCTGCGCGAGGCCGCGCGGCGCCCGGGGGCACCGGCCGAGGTGGTGCGGGCCGTGAAGGCCATGGACAAGGCCGCCAAGGACGCCAAGGCCGTGAAGTCCAGCCGATCCGGCAAGTCCGACGCCAAGGGCAAGAAGCCCAAGCGCAACGCCGACGGCACGCTGACCCGCTAGCGTTTCCGGGGCTACACTCCCGGCGCGCCCGAGCCGATAACGCGGGCACGGCCGTCCGCGCCGTTGGGAGCGGGCCAGAGCCGTGCACGGCACGATGCCGCGCGGGTGTGCGTCGCGCAGGGAGGCTGGCATGGGCAAGCTCGTCCGCTTCGACGATGAGGCACGCGGTTCGCTGTGGCGCGGCATCGACCAGTTGGCCGGTGCGGTGCGCATCACGCTCGGGCCGCGAGGCCGCAGCGTGATCGTGGATCGCGCGCACGGTCAGTTGCCCGCCATCACCCGAGACGGCATTGCCGTCGCACAAGAGCTCGAGCTGCCCGACCCGTTCGAGAACATGGGCGTGCAGATGCTGCGCGAGGTGGCCCTTCGTACGGGCGCCGAGGCCGGCGACGGCACCAGCACCGCCACCGTGCTCGCGCACCGGCTGATCGGCGATGGCTTCGCGGCCGTGCAGTCGGGGGCCAACCCCGTGGCCATTCGCCGCGGCATCGATGCCGCGGTGGCCGTGGCCGTGCAGGAGTTGCGTGCGAGCGCGCGACCGGTCGAGAACGAACGCGACCTGGCGCGCGTGGCGACGCTGGCGAGCAACGATGCCGAGCTGGGCGCGTTGATCGCGCAGGCGCTGGAGACCGTGGGCCGCCATGGCGTGGTCACGGTGGAGGAGGGCCGCGGGCTCGGCGTGACGCTGGAGGTCGTGGACGGCGTGCGCTTGCCCGAGGGCTACGCGTCGCCCTACTTCGTGACCGACGCCGACGACATGGAAGTCGCACTCGAGCATCCATTGATCCTGCTGTGTGATGGCGTGCTCACGCGGCCGGCCGAGATCGTGCCCGCCATGGAGATCGCCGCGCGGCAGGACCGCCCGCTGCTCGTGGTGTGCGAGGACCTGGCCACCGAGGCGCTGGCCGTGATGGTCGTGAACCGGCTGCGCGGCACCGCGCCCGGACTCGCTGTGAAGCTGCCCGGCGCGGCCGATGCGCGGCGTGCGCTGCTCGAGGATCTGGCCGTGGTGACCGGCGCCACGCTGTTCGGCGTGGGCGGCGCTCTGTCGGTGACGAGCGTGCAGGCCTCGCAGCTGGGCCGCGCGGTGCGCGCCACCGCCAGCTCGGATCACACGACGATCCTGCAGGGCGGCGGCCGCACGGAGCAGATCCGCGCGCGGCTGCACGAACTGGAGCGCGCACGCGACGCCGGTCCCAAGGCCGCACGCGCTGCAGCGTCCGAACGGATCGCGCGGCTGGCCGGCGTGATCGCCGTGCTGCGCGTGGGCGCGCACACCGACGTGGAACGCGAGGCCAAGCGCGCGCAGGTCGAGGATGCGCTGGGTGCGACGCGCGCTGCACTGGAAGAGGGCCTGGTGCCCGGCGGCGGCATGGCGCTGGTGCGGGCCACGAGCGCACTGGAGCGCGCCACGTTCAAGGCCATCGAGCACGCGGGGCGCGACATCGTCATGAAGGCGTTGTCGGAGCCCGCGCACTGGATCGCCGCCAACGCGGGCGCCGACGCCGGCCAGGTGCTGGCCAAGCTGCGCTCGGGCGGGCACTGGTACGGCTTCAACGCCGAGACCGGCGAGTTCGTGAGCCTCGAGGACGACGGCATCGTGGACCCCGCCAAGGTCGCCCGCTGCGCGCTCCAGCACGCCGGCTCGCTTGCTGGCCTGGTGCTCACCACCGACGCCCTCGTGGTCGACGACGGCGAGGCGCCTCCGGATAAGGCTGAGTAGGGGCAGAGGAGTACGGGCTGCGGGACACACACAGCCCTGAGCACTCGCCTCATGCGGCCCCCTCGATCGAGTGGCTCGAGCTCCCCTGCTTCCGGGCATCCCGCTTCGCGTCCATGAACGCGCGCCCCAGCCGCCGATCCGCCTCGAACTGATTATGCGCCGGGCACAACAGCCGCAGGTTGCGCACATTCGTCTGCCCGCCCTGAGCCAGTGGCACGATGTGGTCATACTGGAGTGCCCGCCGGCACTCACAGCGCTTCCCTGCGTCTGAGATGTACGCACACCGCCCGCCATCGCGCCGGAACACGATGGCCCGAAGCCGCGCAGGCAGATAACGTCCCTTGGGCGTAGTCGGCGCGGGGCCCCGGGTGGAGGAGTGCAGCCCGTGCCGAGACTTCTCACGCTCGCGCACGAGCGCACGCAAGGCATGCGCCATCACATTGGCCACGTCCCCCGGAGCCACCTCATTGCCCAACAAGGCCCGCGCCTTCAAGAACAGTTCATGCGTCGAGCGATCGACCGTGAACTGATAAGCCACGCGCTCTTCACGGCACGGGATCACCTGCGCACGCGCCGGAAGTGGCTCCTTCGATCCGGTCGATTCCTGCGAGTTGGCCGGGGCAGCTCCCCCCGGGGGATGTTGGACCGGGTTCGATTCATCGAAAAGTCCCATCGTGGAGCCATCGTCCATCGATCTGCGCCGGCGGTCGGTAGTCACGGATTCGATCTTGGTGGGCAAGGGCGGCTTCGCGAAGCGCTCGGCGAGCCACGCCTGGGCCTGTGCGCGTGACAGGTGCGCCACGCCCGCGACCAGCTCGTCGGCCGGGGCCACCCGCAGGTGGTATGACAGCTGGAAGATCGTGCTCATGCTGATCCGGCCGTCGGCCAGCGCGTCGAACAGCAGCGGATGTGCGAAGGCGATCCGTGCCGCAGTCAGACGATTCAGAGCCGCCCGTTCAGTGAGCCCCAGTTCCTGCAGGCAGAACTCGTACATCGAGGAGTAGCCAACTTCCGCGAAGAGCCGCCGGTCATCGATCACCGCGAGGCGAGCGAGCACCTGAGCGATACAGTCGGACTCCCGCTTGAGCAGCGCCTTCGTCTCCGGGATGAGCACGGAGGCACTCTGGGCCGAGACACACGCGAACAACATGACGCACTCGCTTCTTCGGGGGCGAGGTGGCGTGCGGGGAAGGTGTAGATGATAGCGAGATGAGTAGAGGAATGAAAGTAAAATATTCATCAAACGACTGGAATGCAAATGTCGAGAAGCGGACACGTGAGCATGGCAACGAGCGGAGGCGTGTCTCTGCTTCCGACATGCTCAGCAGCGACCAGCCGCTGGGAAACTAGTCGGAGC
>JAIOPA010000062.1 GCA_021414165.1 Candidatus Eiseniibacteriota bacterium | reverse complement strand
CGGCGGGGGCGGCGGCGGCGTGGGAGCTGGCGGCGGCTCGACCGGTGCGGGCGGCGCCGCAGCGACGGGCGCCTCGACGACCGGGGCGGGCGGCGGGTTCAGGGCAGCTTCCTTGGCGGCGCGCTCATCGGCGGCGGCCTTCTCGGCAGCGGCGCGATCGGCGAGCGTCTTGTCGATGGCGGCCTGAGCAGCGGCAGCGCGCGCGGTGGCGGCGGCCTGCTGGGCGGCCAATGCAGCGGCCTGCGCGGCAGCCTTCTCGGCAGCGGCGGCCTCCATGCGCTCCTTCTCAGCGCGAGCGCGCGCAGCCTCCTGTTCCTGCTGGCGCACGACCTCCATACGGGCAGCGGCCTTCTCGCGGCCGAGCTCCGAGCGCACGCGATCGACATCCTCGTTCGCGATCGTGCTCATGTGATTCTTCACGTCGACGCCGAGCGACTTGGCGATCTTCTGGATCACCTCGCTCGAGATGCCCAACTCCTTGGCGATCTCGTAGACGCGTTGCTTCTTGGCCGCGGACTTATCCGGCATGAGGCTCTCCTTCCGCGGCATCCGACGGCGCGGGAACGTCGAAGCCCTCGTCCGATTCCATCTCGGGCGAGAACTCCATCTCGGTGGTCACCGCGGCCGACTCGACCGGATGTGCCGCCATGTACTCGTGCGCCGTGGCCATGACCTTCTCGGCGGTCTTCTCGCCGATCCCGGGGATCTCCACGAGCTTCTCGAGCGGCAGCGCGAGCAACTCCTGCACGGTCTCGATACCGCCCTGGATGAGCTTCTCGGTGGTCGCCTCGCCCAGACCCAACACCTCGACCTCGACGCGGCTGGCGCGCTCGATGTCGTGACGCTGCTTCTCGTCGGTCTTGGACACGAGGTCGATCTTCCAGCCGGTCAGCCGCGCCGCGAGCCGCGCGTTCTGGCCGCCCTTGCCGATCGCCAGCGACAGCTGATCGTCGGCCACCACCACCATCATGCGCTTCTCCATCTCGTTCACGCGCACGTCGCCGACACGGGCCGGCGCCAGGGCACGCGACACGAACACCGCCGGGTCAGCCGACCACGGCACGATGTCGATGCGCTCACCACCCAACTCACGCACGATGCTCTGCACGCGCGAACCCTTGAGCCCGACACACGAGCCCACGGCATCGACGCGCGGATCGGTCGAGAACACCGAGATCTTGGAGCGCGCGCCGGCTTCACGCGCGACCGCCTTCACCTCGACGATGTTCTCGGCGATCTCCGGCACCTCGCTCTCGAACAGACGGCGCAGGAAGTCCGGGTGCGTACGCGACAGGATGACCTGCGGACCCTTGGCCGAGCGGTCCACCGTCAGCACCACCGCGCGCACGTAGTCGTTCTGGCGGTGATAGCTGCGCGGGATCTGCTCGCGCGCCGGCAACACGCCCTCGGAGAAGTCGAGCTTCACGATGACGTTGCCACGATCCACCTGCTGGACCACGCCACGCACCAGCGTGCCGACCTTGTCCGAGTACTCCTTGAACACCTTGTCGCGCTCCGCCTCGCGCACGCGCTGGATGAGCACCTGCTTCGCGGTCTGGATCGCGTTACGGCCGAACTCGGCGATGCTCTGGGGAATGGCGATGACGTCGCCGATCTGGGCGTCGGGCTTGTGCGCGCGCGCCTTCTCGACCGTCCACTGGAACGCCGGATCCTCCACCGTCTCCACGACCGTCATGCGCAGCGCACACTCCAGCTGGCCGTTCTTGTCGTTGAAACGCACGGCGACATCGGCGGTCGCGCCATGCTTCTTGCGCACCGCACTCGCAAGCCCCGCCTCGAGGGTCTCGATCAGCATCTGCCGGTCGACACTCTTCTCGCGCGTGATCTGGCTCAGCGCGTCCAGGATCTCGTTGCTCATCGTTCCCCTCCCCGCGGGGCCTTCCCGCCGGACTTCGCCTTTGGCTGGCGCAGCCCTGCCCACGGATCGACCACCAGGCGAGCCGAGCGAACCTCGGCCCACTCGAACCACTCTTCGATACCTTCGTCGGTGCGGACTCCCGCGCGCCCATCCACGGGCCCGAGCAGCTCGCCTTCCCAGCGGCGCCGGCCCTCCCGTGCATCGTGCGTCTGCAGGTTGACTCTCTGTCCGGCGAACCTCTGGACGTGCTCCAGCGTCCGGATCGGACGCTCCAGCCCGGGCGAGCTGACCTCGAGCATGTAGCGCCCGGGGATGATCTGGTTCATGTCCATGGCATCCGCGAGTCGGCGGCTGAACTTGGCACAGTCGTCCACGCTCACGCCCCCACCGGGCTTGTCCAGGTACACCCGGATCACCCGGTGGTGACCGAGCGACGCCTGCTCGATGTCGACCACCTCGTAGCCATGCTCATCCGCCAAAGGCTGGGCGAGCTGGCGAACTTCTTCCCGGACTTCCATTTGGCTCCTGCGCGCAGACAAAAAACGGAGTGGTCGCACCTGCCCCACCCCTGACCCGCAAAGTACCGGAATCAGCCCCCTACGGCAAGCCGTGCCCCTTTGTCAGCCCATCGCTCTCCACACAGAGAACGACCTGAACCCATTCCCGCCCTGCCGCTTCGATGACCGCGCGCACGCGGGTTTCCACTTCCCAGCGGAGAGCCGAGGACGAAGTGGGGGTGCGACGCGGGGGGTGTGAAGGAGGCGAGTCGCGAACAGGCCGTAGCCAGGATGGCGAAGGCCGTAGTGAGCGTCAGGAAGGTCTCGGCCAGGAGGGCCGGGACCTTCCGTTCGCCTCCTTCACGCCCCCCCGAGCGCCCTCACCGACGCGCCCGCACGGCTCTCAGCGACCGAACCGGAGCCAGGATGGCGGAGGCCGTCGTGAGCGTCAGGAAGGGCTCGGCCAGGAAGGCCGAGACCTTCCGTTCGCCTCCTTTACGCCCCCCCGAGCCCCGCCGCCCCGACGAGGCATCAGGCGGAACACGGTCAGGTCAGGTCAGGTCAGGTCAGGTCAGGTCGGATCAGCTGGACTACTTCGCCAACGACGACTTGAACACGATCCAAGCCGCCACGCGCGACACCTCGGCAAGCGACTCGGCCGAGACCTGATCCGGCAGATCCCGAGGCGTATGCCACGCCGGGTAATCGAAGTCGATGATATCCACCGCCGGCAGCCCCGCATCCAGCAACGGCACGTGGTCATCGATCAACGTGTACTTGATGCCCTCGTGGAAGTGCCGCGCCCCCGTGGCACGGGCCGCCTCGTGCACCAGGTCCACCAGGTTCGTGGCACGCGTGGCCGAGTTGCCCTCGTCCCAGATGCCCAGATCCTTGTCGCCCACCATGTCGAACAGGAACCCCGCCACCGGCCGCGCGTCATCGCCCACCAGCGGCAGACGCAGCGCGTAGCCTCGGCTACCGCGGCAGTACTCGTCGGGTTCGGTCGGCCGGCCCATGTCCTCGCCGTCCAGGAACACCAGGTCCACGCCCACCTTGGGGGCGCGCTGCTTCATGAGCTCGGCCACCTCGAGCAGCACCGCCACGCCCGAGCCGGCATCGTTGGCACCCGGCACCGGCAGCGCCTTCTCGGCCGGATCGGTCGCCATGTCGCTCCAGGGCCGCGTGTCGAAGTGCGCGTAGAGCGCGATGCGCCGCCCCGTGGTCGGGCCGAAGCGCGCGATCACGTTGGCCAGAGGCACGGGCTTGCCGCCGATCGTGTCGATGAAGGCCTGTGTCTCGACGCGGCCGCCCAACCGCGCGGCCTCGGCCGCGATCCACTCGCGCGCGGCGGTGTTGCCGGGCGTGCCCGAGATGCGCGGGCCAAAGGCCACCTGGCGCTTCACGCGCTCCAGCGCACGCGCGCCATCGACCGCACCCGCGTCATCGGCGCACGAGGCACCGAACAGGCCCAGGACCAACATCACCACGGCCCCACCACGAGCCCACGCCATCACGCTGCCTCCCCTACCCACTAGAACCGGAACTGGCCGCGCAACTCCACACGGATGCTGCGGCGGATGATGCCGTTCGATTCCTTGAAGTGGCTGAAGCCCAGTGCCAGATCGCCGGTCACGTTGCTGCTGAATCCGTAGCTGCCGGTACCGTTCACCGACAGTCGCGTGCGATCGACCGGATTGCGCGGCTCCTTCTCGTTGCCGACGAAGATGCCACCCTTCTGGCGCTCGTACACGGTCGTCATCTGCAGGTTCACGTTGGTCTTCACCGTGCTCGTCTTGCCGAGCAGGTTCACCTTCTGGCCCTGCGAGTACGAGCGCGACATGCTGAAGTTGATGTTCGTGGTCTGGTCGTTCGCGGTCGACTGGCTCGGCAGGAAAACCTCGCGCTTGCTCGAGCGGCGCTCGAAGCGCAGGTCGGTGTCGGTGCCGTTCTTCAACCGCCCACGCACCGAGAACAGCGGCCGGAACTCGTCGCTGCGCGACGTGCCGGTGCGCTCGGAGCGCGAGTTCTGGTAGTCCGTCGACGTGTTGCGCGCATACGCGGTGCGCAACTGCGCGCCGTCCAGCAGGCGCGACAGGCCGATCAGGTTCGCCACGCGGCCGTACTGCACCTCGAGGTCGGGGAAGCGCTGGTCGCGCGTACGCTGCAGCACGCCGTTGTTGTTGTTCGTGCGGTCGCCCATGCTCAGGCGCGTCTGGATCGACGTGCCGAACATGAGCGGCACCGTGGTGCGCGCGTTGCCGCGCCAGTCGAGACCGGTCGACGACTGATTGCCCGGCATGGCCACGATGCCGCCGCCGTCGTAGCCGGGATTCTCGGCCAGACCGATCAGGTACAGCGGGCTCGCCGTACCGAACATGCGCGAGTAGTTGGTGTTGCGGCCAATGCGGCCGTCGGCCGACACCGCGCCCACATGCGACAGCAGCTGGCGCCACGGCAGCAGCGGCTTGCGCGGCCCCGAGGGCTTCTTGGCATTGGCTCCCGTGTCGGGCTTGGTGGGCACCTGCTTCAAACCAATGGGGCCCGACGCGAGCCGGTCGAACGGCAGATCCCAGGTCACACCCAGCTCCTGGCCGTTACCGATCGCGCGCACGCTCACATCGCGGCTCTGCGTGTCGTTGTTCTGGTAGTAGTTCGACGACCAGTTGAGCGACGGCCGCAGCCACGGATGCGGATTGATCGCCATGTGCGAGGTGAACGACTGCCGCCAGCTCACGAGCCGGCCCATGTTGAGACCGCCCAGCTTCTCGTTGCGCACGCCCTCGAGCGACAGGTTGCGGCGCCCCTCGACGTGATGGCTCAACAGATCGAACGGCCGCGTGTCGGCGCCGAAGTCGATGTTGGCCGCACGGCCGTTCTG
>JAIOPA010000005.1 GCA_021414165.1 Candidatus Eiseniibacteriota bacterium | reverse complement strand
GCACACGCACGGTGATGTCGTTGAGACGGTAATAGAGATCCTCGAGGAAGCGGCCCTCGCGAATGCGCTCGCGCAGGTCGCCACCGGTCGCGCAGATCACGCGCGCCTCGACCTTGCGGGTGCGCGTCGCGCCGACCGGGCGGATCTCGCCGCGATCGAGCACGTGCAGCAGCTTGGCCTGCACGGCCTCGGGGATCTTCTCGATCTCGTCCAGGAAGATGGTGCCGCCGGCGGCCTCTTCGAACAGGCCGGCCTTGTCGCGGTTCGCGCCCGTGAACGCGCCCTGCACGTAGCCGAACAACTCGGACTCGAGCAGGTGCTCGGGCAGCGCAGCGCAGTTGACCTGCACGAACGGCCGGTCGCGGCGCGCCGACACCTCGTGCACGACCTGGGCGAACATGCCCTTGCCGGTGCCGGTCTCACCCATGAACAAGATGGTGGCGTTGGAGTCGGCGACCTTGCGCAGCAACTGCAGGATGTTCGTGACCTCGCGCGACTGGCCGATGACGCGGTCGCTGCCCGGGATCGGGCGGAGCTGATCGCGCAGCTGCTGGTTCTCGGCGAGCAGCAGGCTGCGCTGCGCTTCGACCACGGCCACCGCGGCGCTGTTCGCGAGCACGGCGAGCAGGTTGAGCTCGCGCTGCTTGAACGCACCCAGCAGGTTGTCGTTCAGACGATCGACGTACACCAGGCCGACGGCCTGCGACGGGAAGTTGAGCGGCACGCAGACCAACGAGCCCACGCCCTCGAGCGCATCGGCCAGTGCCACGCTGAAGCGCGGATCGGCGGCCACGCGGCTGCTGAAGATGGGGCCGGCCTCGGCCATGCGATTGCCCGATGCGGCCTCGAGCACGCGCAGCATGCGGCGGGCGCGATCGCGGCCCAGGCCATGCTGAGCCACGACGTCGAGACGGCCGGGTGCGCCACTGAACGCGACAAAGCCGCGATCGCCACCGGCATGCTCGACCGCGAGCTTCACGATCTGCGCCAGCAGGCCATCGACATCGGCCGAGTCGCGGAACAAACGGTTGGCCTCTTCGAGCGCACGGAACTCGTTGCACGTGGACAACGACACGGCCACGTACTGCTGCTCGATCTCGCGGCGCAGAGTGATCGCGCGTCCCTCGGCCTCGGGATCGTTGCTCTCGGACAGCCACTGCTCGGCCTGCTCCAGCAGCGACAGCGCGGCATCGTAGTGCTCGCGCTCGCTCTCGAGACGGGCCAACGACAGCATGGCCTCGGCGGCGAGCGGCACCACCTCGAGCTGGCGGAAGATCATGGCGGCGCGGCGCGCGGCGTCGGCGACCGGCTCGAGCGGCAGCCGGCTGCGCACGCTGGTCGACAGCAGCGCCATGTTCTCGGGCCAAGCGGCCAGCGTGACGGCGAGTTCGTACAACTCACCCAGCTGCTCGAACACCAACGCGGCACCGCGCAGACGCGACTCCATGCCGCTCGCGTGGCCGCGCATGGCGTCGATGCGCGCGAGTTCACGCAGCGCGATCGAGTGCTCGATGCGATCGCCCGCGGACTCCGCCATGGCCAGACCCTTCACGAGCATGGCCTGCGCCTCGTCGATGCGCCCGGTCATGCGCATCGCCATACCGGCGCGGATGGTGAGTTCCATGGCCACGTCGCCGTTGGGCGACAGCGTGCGGGCTTCTTCCAATGCGGGTTCGATGAGCGCGAGCGCCTGGATACCGTTGCCGCGATCGAGCTCGACCTCGGCCAGGAACTCGCGGGCCAGTCCGGCCTCGCGGCGAGCGCCGGCCTTGAGCGCCAGCTCGGACGCGGTGCGGAACTGCTCCTCGGCGCGCTCCAGCTGACGGCGGCGGCGCGCCAGCATGCCCAGCGCGAGCAGCGCGGCAGCCTCGCCCGGTGCATGCGACACCTCACGCGAGATGCGCAGCGACTGACGGAAGTGCTCCTCGGCCTGCTCCCACTGCCCGAGGCGATAACGGATCAGCCCCAGGTTCTGGTGGTGCGAGCGCATGCGCGCGAACAGACCCTTCTGACGATCGATCTCGAGCGCCTGCTCGAAGCAGCGGGTGGCTTCACGCCACTCGCGCAGGTTCTTGTACACGAGCCCCAGATTGTTGAGCGCGCTCACGAGGCCGTCGGGATTGTCGGCCCTGCGGAATGTTGCGGCGGCACTCTGAAGCCAATCGACCGCTCTCGCAGGCTGCCCGGTGTGGATGTAGGCCAGCCCCATGACCAACGAGAGCTGCGCCACGAGCGCGTGCTCATTGGTGTCGCGCAGCACGCGGTACGCGTAGTCGGCGTAGCGCAGCGCGCGGCGGGGACGACCGCTCTCATTGGACAACGCCGCCAGACCCACGGCCACTCGCGCGTTCAGGATCGGGTCGCCGACCCGGCGGGCGAGCGCGCGCGCCTGCAGCACGGCTTCACGGCACGGCTCCAACTGTCCCCGCAGCATCTCGACGCGCGAGAGCCGCAGCTGCAACCGCACGCGATCCGCGATCGCCTCGCCCGGCAACTCCGCCAGGGCGGCGCGATACGCTTCGATCGCATTGCCGAACGCGTCGGCCGCGAGATGCATGTCGCCGATCACTTCATGCGGCGGCACGGTGGCCTTGCGGCCACCAGCGGCATGAGGATCGGGGGGGATGGGCTTGGACACTGATTCGAACCCTCGACTTGTCACGAACCCGGAGGGATGCACCGGAGGTTCGATCCGGTGCTCCCGTGCAGCATCGATGAGTTACCGCCTGGGCTGTCTTAGCCCAGACGCCTGACCAGCCTCATGAACATGTCCCGCATGGCGATGAGCCAAGGATTCCCGAAGGAACCACCGGTACCCGTCGGGTACAGGCCATCCTTGGGAGGCAGCGGGCCCTGGTTCCCGGAGTCCGGCTCTCCCACATACGGCCCCGACGTCGGCTTGGGAGCAGTCTGCGTGCTGACCCCGCTCTTCGTGAGCGAGATCTTCGCAGCATGCACCTGAGCCCCGGTCGAGACCGTCAGGAAGACGGCCAGCAGA
>JAIOPA010000501.1 GCA_021414165.1 Candidatus Eiseniibacteriota bacterium | reverse complement strand
GGGAGCTCGAGACGCGCATCGAGCAGGCGGCCGCATTGTTCGAGCTGCCGCTCGACGTGCCGGTGGCCAGCATGAGCGCGGGTAACAAGCGCCGGCTGCTGCTCACCGCCGCATGGGCCGAGCAGCCCGACCTGTTGCTGCTCGATGAGCCCACGAACCACTTGGATGTGGCCACGATCGAGCGGCTCGAGAGCACCATTCGCGATTGGCGTGGCACGCTGGTGTTCGTGACGCACGATCGTGAGTTCCTGAAGAAGCTCGCCACGCGCATCCTCGATCTCGATCGCGGCAAGCTACGCTCGTACGAGGCGGGCTACGAGAAGTACCTGGAGCTGCGCGAGGCCGAGGCCAAGGTCGAGGCCGAGCAGGCCGCGCTGTTCGACAAGAAGCTCGCGCAGGAAGAGGCCTGGGTGCGCCGTGGCATCAAGGCGCGCCGCACCCGTAACGAGGGCCGTGTGCGAGCGCTCGAACGGCTGCGGCTCGAACGCGCCGCGCGCCGCGACGCCACCGGTAGCGCGCAGGGCGTGCTCGCCGAGTCCGATCGTTCGGGCAAGCTGGTCATGCGGTGCCGCGGCGTGGGCTTTGCCTACGAGGGCGGCGATTCACTCGTGAGCGGCTTCAACGCCAACGTGCTGCGCGGCGACCGCATCGGTATCCTGGGCCCCAATGGCGCGGGCAAGACCACGCTGCTCCGGCTGCTGTTGGGTGAGCTCGCGCCCACCGAGGGCACGGTCACGCACGGTACCAAGCTCGAGGTGGCGCGCTTCTCGCAGTTGCACGAGACGCTCGATCCCAACCTGTCGGTGGGCGAGAACGTGGCCGAGGGCCGCGAGATGATCGTGCTGGCCGGCGGCCAGCGCCACGTGAACGGCTACCTGCGCGACTTCCTGTTCAGCGACGAGCAGATCCGCGGTCCGATCACCAAGCTCTCGGGCGGCGAACGCAATCGCCTGCAGCTCGCGCGCATGTTGGCGCGGCCGTGCAACGTCATGATCCTGGACGAGCCCACCAACGACCTGGACCTCGAGACGCTCGAGCTGTTGGAGGACCTGCTCATGGGCTACGAGGGCACGCTGCTCGTGGTCTCGCACGATCGTGCGTTCCTCGACGAGGTGGTCACCTCGACGTGGGTGAGTGAGGGCGCGGGCGTGTGGAAGGAATACGTGGGCGGTTATGCCGACTGGCTGCGCCAGCGCACCCCGCCTGCGGAACCCAAGGCCATGAAGCGCGCCGCTGCCAAGGCCGCCGCTGCCACGGACGCGGCAAAGCCCGCCGCGGCCAAGCTCGGCTTCAAGGAGAAGCGCGAGCTGGCCGAGCTGCCCACGCGCATGGAGCTGCTCGAGGCCGAGAAGGCCGAGCTGTTCGCGCGGCTCGCGGACCCAGCGCTCTATACCGAGCGCGCAGCCGAGGTGGCGCCCACCAAGGCACGCCTCGCGGCCATCGAGGACGAGCTCGAGGCCGCCATGGCGCGTTGGATGGAACTCGAGGAGCGCTCGAACTAGTCCTTCTTGCGCTCCGCGATCACCGTGGCATCGAGGCCGCTCACGGTCAGGCTGCCGGCGAGCGCAGGGCCGATGCTCGGGCCCCGGAACGACGTGGTCACGGATACGCGCAACGAGCTGTTGTTGAACAGGCCGTTCACGCGCGTGTCGCCGGTGATCACGCCGGTGGCGGTGTCGGGCACGCCGGCATTGAACGGCAGCACCTGCACGACCACCGGCTCAGTACTGCGCGGCGCGGTGCCCGGGTCGCTCAGGTACAAGCGC
>JAIOPA010000500.1 GCA_021414165.1 Candidatus Eiseniibacteriota bacterium | reverse complement strand
GCGCGTGCATTGCCTGCGACCTGGCCGAGTCGCGTGCGCCGCGGCGGCTCATGCAGGTGCTGCCCGATGCGAGCGGTGTGCAGCGGCGCTGGGAGGCCACGCTCTCCCCCGTGCTCGATGACACGGGCGCACTCAATCTGGTCGTCGAGGTGTGGCGCGATATCACCGATCGCACGCAGCTCGAGGCGCAGTTGTCGCACAGTGAACGGCTGGCCTCACTCGGCCTGCTCGCGGCCGGTGTGGCGCACGAGCTCAACAATCCGCTCGCCTCGGTGCTCGCGGGCGTCGAGAGCATGCAACGTCTGGTCGACCGCGTGACGCTGCCGGCCGAGGAGGCCGAGGAGGCCAACGAGATCCTGCGCATCCTCGAGCAAGGCACGCAGCGTTGCTCCGAGACCACCGACAAGCTCCTCCTGTTGGGCCAGCAGCACTCGTCGCGGCCGGTGTGGGTCGACCTCACTCGCGCGGCGCACGACACGCTGGCGCTGCTGCGCTTTGCCACGCGCAAGCAGGGCATCGTGGTGCACACCGAGCTCACCGAGGGTCTGCCGCTGGTATGGGGCCGCGAGGGCTCGCTGCGCGGTGCACTCATGAACCTCTGCCTCAATGCCGTGCAGGCCATGCCCGGCGGCGGCCAGTTCACGATCCGGACCCGCAGCGCGGCCGACGCCGTGGTGTTCGAGGTCGAGGACGACGGGCCCGGCATCTCGCCCGAGCACGTCCACCGGATCTGGGACCCGTTTTTCACCACCAAACCCGTTGGCCAGGGCACCGGCCTCGGGCTCTCGATCACCCAGCGCATCGTGACGGACCACGGCGGCGATATCCGAGTGGCGAGCGCACCCGGTCGTGGGGCATGTTTCACGGTGACGCTCCCGGTCGGGAGCGGTGGAGGTGAGATTGGCTGAGCGTTCGATCCTGTTCGTGGATGACGAAGCGTCGTTCCGTACCCTCACGAGCCGTGAACTGGCGCGTGCGGGCTATCGCGTGGAGCAGGCCGGCAACCTGACCGAGGCGCGCCGCGCATTGGGCCGCCAGAGCTTCGACCTGGTGCTGCTCGATGTGCGCATGCCCGATGGCTCGGGGCTCGACCTGTTGCCGGAGGTGCGTGAGCACTGGCCGGCCACCGAGGTCGTCATGCTCACGGCGTACGGCACTGTGGAAGAAGCCATCCGCGCCATGAAGCAGGGCGCGCATGACTTCCTCACCAAGCCGTGCCGCCTGTCCGAGCTCGAGGCCGTGTTGGCCAAGGCGCTCGAGAAGCAGGCGCTGCAGCGCAACCACGACGCGCTCTCGCGTGACGTGCAGCGCATGACGCCGGGTAGCGCGATCATCGGCGACACGAGCGAGATGAAGGAGATGTTCCACCTGCTCGAGCGCGTCGCCCCCACCGACACCACGGTGCTCATCCGCGGCGAGTCAGGCGTGGGCAAGGAAGTCGTGGCGCGCGAGGTGCACCGCATCAGTCTGCGCGCGCGACAGCCGTTCATCGTGGTCGACTGCGCGTCGCTGCACGAGAACCTGCTGCAGAGCGAGTTGTTCGGACACGAGAAGGGCGCCTACACCGGCGCGATCAGCCTGAAGCGCGGTCTGTTCGAGGTCTCGCACGGCGGCACGATCTTCCTGGACGAGATCGGGGAACTCACCCCGGCGTTGCAGGTGCGATTGCTGCGCGTGCTGCAGGACCACACGTTCCGCCGGCTCGGCGGTAACGCGGACATCACGGTGGACGTGCGCGTGATCGCGGCCACGAACCGCTCGCTCGAGGCGATGATCAAGGAGAAGGCGTTCCGCGAGGACCTGTTCTTCCGGCTCTCGGTGGTGCCGCTCGTGATCCCGCCGCTGCGCCAGCGCCGTGATGACATCCCGCGTCTGGTCCAACACTTCGTGCGCACCTCGAGTGTCGTGCCCAAGCGCGGCGCCACGG
>JAIOPA010000508.1 GCA_021414165.1 Candidatus Eiseniibacteriota bacterium | reverse complement strand
TCCAATCTCGAGAGCTCCCAACACCCCCCGGGGGGTGTTACACCCGCTCGAGCACCAGGTCGTCCGGGAGCTTCTCGGGGGCCGTGTCGGCGAACGTGAAGCAGCCCACGGCGCGCTCCGCGAGCGCCGGGGAATCGGCCGCCAGGTGCAGTTCGGCGAACACGTCGCCGGCGCCCAGCTAGGCCCCGCGCGGCACGCGCAGCACCAGGCCCACGCGCGGGTCGATCGCGTCCTCCTTGGCCAGCCGGCCGCCGCCCATGGCCACCACCAGCTCGCCCACACCGAAGCAATCACACGCGGCAAGGTAGCCCGCACGCAGGGCGCGGAGTTCTACCTACCGACGGCGCTTTCGGCGTCGGCCTTGCCAAACCCACCGGAACACCAAATAGGCCAGCGCAACTAGCGCCCCCGCAATCCTGCCTAGCCCCGGCTCGATGCCGAGCGAGCGCCAGACGCCGTCCTCCCAGCTCTGGAGCTGGCGGGCGAACACAACGCGCAAGACGAGTGACGCGATGATGAGAACGATCACGAGGACGACCACGACCTCGATGAACGTCACTCCGCGTTCGTGCCTGTTGGGATCATCCAATCTCGAGAGCTCCCAACACCCCCCGGGGGGTGTTACACCCGCTCGAGCACCAGGTCGTCCGGGAGCTTCTCGGGGGCCGTGTCGGCGAACGTGAAGCAGCCCACGGCGCGCTCCACGAGCGCCGGGGAATCGGCCGCCAGGTGCAGTTCGGCGAACACGTCGCCGGCGCCCAGCTTGGCCCCGCGCGGCACGCGCAGCACCAGGCCTACGCGCGGGTCGATCGCGTCCTCCTTGGCCAGCCGGCCGCCGCCCATGGCCACCACCAGCTCGCCCACACCGAAGCAATCACACGCGGCCAGGTAGCCGGAACGCGGCGCGCGCAGCTCCACCACCACGGGCGCCGGATGCAACGGCGCACCGCTCTCGAGCAGCGCCGCGTCGCCCCCCTGTGCGCGCACCAACTGCAGGAAGCGCTCGGCCGCACGGCCGTCATCGAGCGCGCGCGTCACCTTGTCGAGTGCATCGGCCGCATCACGCGCCGCACCCGCCAGCCGCACCATCTCGGCCGCCAGCGCCAACGTGAGCGAGCGCGTGCCCGCTACATGCGCACCCTGCAGCACGTCCCACGACTCCACCACCTCGAGCGCGTTGCCGCTCGTGCGCCCGATCGGCCAGCTCATGTCGGTGATGCAGGCCGAGGCGGCCGCGCCCATGGCCTGCGTGGTGGCCACCAATCGCTTGGCCAGCGAGCGCGCGGTCTCGCGCGTCTTCATGAACGCGCCGCTGCCGCACTTCACGTCGTACACCAACGCGCGCGCGCCCTCGGCGATCTTCTTGGACACGATGCTCGACACGATGAACGGCTCGAACTCCACCGTGCTCGTGACGTCGCGCAGTGAATAGAACAGGCCATCGGCCGGCGCCAGATCGGGCCCCTGCCCCACCATGAACACCTGCAGCTCCTGCAGCTGGCGTGCCATGACGGCGGGCTCCAAGCGCGTGCGGAAGCCGGGGATGCTCTCGAGCTTGTCGAGCGTGCCGCCGGTGTGGCCAAGGCCTCGCCCACTCACCATGGGCACGGGCACGCCGCAGGCGGCCACCAGCGGCGCCAACACCAGCGAGATCTTGTCGCCCACGCCACCCGTGGAGTGCTTGTCGGCGGCCACACCCAGACGCGACCAATCGAACACCTGCCCCGAGTGCAGGAACGCCTGCGTGAGCGCGTCCGTCTCGGTGGTATCGAGGCCATTCAGGAACGCGGCCATGAGCCACGCGCTCGCCTGGTAGTCCGGGATCTCGCGGCGTGCACAGGCGCCGATGAACGCGCGCAGTGCTTCGGGATCATGCGTTTTGCCATCGCGCTTCTGGCGCAGGAACTCGCGGGGATCGAGGGCCAACTCAGTACTTCCCTTCACCGGCGGCTTCGCCGCGCACGATCTTCACGCCGGCCGAGGCACCTAGTCGGGTCGCACCTGCCGCCACCATCTTCTCGGCATCCTCACGCGTGCGCACACCGCCCGAGGCCTTCACGCCCATCTCGGGCCCCACGGTCTCTCGCATGAGCGTGATGTCCTCGACCGTGGCGCCACCGCCCGCGAACCCGGTCGAGGTCTTCACGTAGTCGGCTCCGGCGGCCTTGCTGAGCGTGCTCCCCATGACCTTCTCGTCACGTGAGAGCAACGAGGTCTCCAGGATCACCTTCACCAACGCGCGGCCACTGGCGGCGTTCACCACGCCGTGGATGTCCTGCTCCACCAGCGCATAGTCACGCGACTTGAGCGCACCGATGTTGATCACCATGTCGACTTCTTCTGCGCCCTGTTCAATGGCGCGCTTGGTCTCGTACGCCTTGGTGTCGGGCAGGTGCGCACCCAATGGGAATCCGATCACCGTGCACACCTTGACACCGGTGTTGCGCAGGAGTTCGCGGCAGAGTGCGACCCAGTTGGGGTTCACGCACACGCTCGCAAAACAGAACTGCGCGGCTTCTTTGCACAGCTGCTCGACTTCTTCCTTGGTCGCATCGGGCTTGAGCAAGGTGTGGTCGATCAGGCTCGCGAGCCCGTCGCTCTCGGGGCAGTAGCCCATGGTGGCCACGACGCGCGAAGCGCCGGCCGCGGCCAACATGCGCGTCTCCTCGGGCCCACGCGTACCGGTCACGCCCCAGTTGCGGCAGCGCTCGCAGGTCCCGGGGTCGTGCACCACGCCTCCGGGAGCCACCGTCTGCACCTGCGCGCGAGGCACGTTGCTCACGTGGCGCGCTGCCCCCGCGACCGTCCCCTGCGAGTTCAACGCGGCCATGACCTGGCGCGTGATGAGTTCGACCAACTGCTCGCGTTCGCTGCTCACCGCGGCTTCCCTCCCTGCTTCACGAAATCGAACTGGTCGGGCAGCAGCGCCGACAAGGACTTGTGGCGGATGCGTCCACCGCGATCGCGCCAGTACACCAGCAGGTCCGGCGCGAACTCGGCCATGACCTGACGGCACGCGCCACACGGCGGGGCGCCCTGGCCTTCGCGCGCGGTCACGGCGATGGCGACAAAACGCCGCTCGCCGTCGGACACGGCCTTGAACACCGCCGTGCGCTCGGCGCAGCACGTGAGCCCGTACGAGGCGTTCTCCACGTTGCAGCCCAGGTACACGATGCCGCTCTCGGTGAGCAGTGCCGCACCCACCGCGAAGCGCGAGTACGGCGAATGGCTCGCCCCGCGTGCCTGCACCGCAAGCGACATGAGTTCCTTGGGCGACACCATGCTCTCGTCGGCGGCGGCGCGCTTGCGCGGCCGTGCCGCACGCTTCTTCGGCTTCTTGCTCTTCACGGCAGCGCTCACCCGCGGATCTCCTTCAGGAAGCTCGTGCCCGTGCGAGGCGCTCGCACGGAGAACAGGTCGGCGATCGACGCGCCCACATCGGCGAACGTCTTGCGCGTCCCCAGGTCGACACCCTGCGCCACGCGCGGCCCCACCATGAGCAGCGGGGTGTACTCGCGTGTGTGGTCGGTGCCGGGCGTGGTCGGATCGTTGCCGTGATCGGCGGTGATCCAGATCATCTCGTCGCCGCGCAGCCGCGAGCGCAGCTCGCCGAGCGTCACATCGAAGCGCTCAAGGGCGCGCGCGAATCCGGCCGGGTCATTGCGATGCCCGTACTGCGTGTCGAAGTCCACGAGGTTCGCGAACACCAGGCCTTCGCCCGAGCGCTTCGCCAGATCGAGCAGCACCGCCTCGCCCTCCTCGTTGTCCTTGGTATGGATCGCATCCGACACGCC
>JAIOPA010000507.1 GCA_021414165.1 Candidatus Eiseniibacteriota bacterium | reverse complement strand
GTGGCCATCGACTCGCTGCGCGACATGGAGATCCTGCTCGACGGCATCGACCCGGGCAAGATCTCGACGTCCATGACCATCAATGGTCCGGCCGCGATCATGTTCGCGTTCTACCTGGCGAACGCGGAGCGCAAGGGTGTGCCGCTCACGGCCCTGCGCGGCACGCTGCAGAACGACATCTTGAAGGAATATATCGCGCAGAAGTGCTGGTGCTTCCCGCCGGAGCCGTCGCTGCGCATCATCGTGGACCTCATTGAGTTCGCGG
The DNA here is from genome assembly GCA_021414165.1 of Candidatus Eiseniibacteriota bacterium. GTDB lineage: Bacteria > Eisenbacteria > RBG-16-71-46 > RBG-16-71-46 > RBG-16-71-46 > JAIOPA01. Next base: position 2,058 of record JAIOPA010000507.1, on the reverse strand, counting down.
CCAAGCACGTGCCGCAGTGGAACACGATCAGCGTGTCGGGCTATCACATCCGCGAGGCCGGCAGCACGGCCGCGCAGGAACTGGCGTTCACCATTGCCGACGGGTTCACGTACGTTGAAGAGTGCGTGAAGCGCGGCATGGACGTGGATGACTTCGCGCCGCGCCTGTCGTTCTTCTGGAACAGCCACCTGGACTTCTTCGAGGAGATCGCCAAGCTGCGCGCCGCCCGTCGTATCTGGGCGCGCCACATGCGCGAGCGGTTCGGTGCCAAGAAGCGCGAGAGCTGGCTCATGCGCTTCCACACGCAGACGGCCGGTTGCTCGCTGTGGGACAAGCAGCCCGAGAACAACATCGTGCGCACCGCGTTCCAGGGCCTTGCGGCCGTGTTGGGCGGCACGCAGTCGCTGCACACGAACTCCATGGACGAGACGATCGCGCTGCCGAGCGACAAGGCGGTCAAGATCGCACTGCGCACGCAGCAGATGATCGCGCACGAGACCGGCGTCACCGAGACGGCCGATCCGCTGGCCGGCTCCTACTACCTCGAGCACCTCACGAACCGCATGGAGGAGCAGGCCGAGGAGTACTTCCGCCAGATCGAGGGCATGGGCGGTGTGGTGCGCGGCATCGAGCAGGGTTTCTTCCAGCGTGAGATCGGCGCGGCGGCCTACACGTACCAGCAGGAGATGGAGCGGAAGCAGCGCATCATCGTGGGCGTGAACGAGTACGTGGAGCCCGACGAGAAGATCGACATCCCGATCCTGTACATCGGTGAGGAGGTCGAGGAAGAGCAGAAGCGCTGCATCGCCGAGGTCAAGGCCACGCGTGACGCCGAGAAGTGCGCGCGTGCACTGGCTGCGCTCACGGCGGCCGCCCGCACCCAGCCGGGCGAGGCGAACCTGATGGAGAAGATCCTGGACTGCGCGCGCGCCTATGCGACCGAAGGCGAGATCCGGAACGCGATGCGCGAGGTGTTCGGCGATTACACTGAACCGGCGGAGTTCTAGACCATGTCGCCAAGCCTCACGAGTGGACTGATCGCGATCGCCGTGGTCCTGATCGTTGGCGCGATCATGCGCCGTGGGGGCTCGGCGCCATCGGCGTCGCCCGGGCCGCGGCCCGGGCACGATGAGGGCGATGGCGGCACCGCCACGCGCGAGCCGTCGCACGCTCAGGTCATCGCGGGTCATGACGAGGACGAGGACGACGACGACGAGCCGCATGTGGCCGCCGTCACGAGCGATGGCGAGGCATTGCTGACCTATCGCCATCAAGTGCTCATGATCCCGCCGCCCGACACGGGCGAGGAGTGGAAGATCGGCGCGGGCATGAAGGCCGTGAATGCCCGCGGCGCGTTGGCGTTCGACATGACCTGGCAGGCCGGCGAGATGACCGGCATGCGCGTGGTGCGTGGCGGTGCAGACGAGGCGCCGTGGCGGTTGGAGGGACTGGGCCGCGAGGGCGAGTACACGCCGTTCGGTTTCGAAACGCAGGACTCCGCCGAGGCCGCGAAGAAGCTGTTCGAGCGTGTCGGCGTGGTGAAGCTGGGCGAGGACGAAGATGGCCGGCTCATGCCGCCGTCGGCCGAGCAGTTCGCCGAGGCGCGTCGTGCCTACATCGAGACCGCCGAGTCGCTCGCCATGGACAACGACACCGAGGGCCCGCGCTGAGCATGCGACTCTCGGCGCGCTCGCCCCGTGGGCCGGGCGGCCTGCTCGGCAGCGCGTTGGTGGCGCTCGCGGTCTCGGGGCTCGCGTTCTGGTTCGTGGTCGGGCTGCCGTGGGGCCCGCACAACGAATCGTTCGACTGGGTCGTGCGGCTGGAGACGCGCACGTTCATGGGCGCGTTGTTCGACAAGTTCCCGAGCGTGTTGTCGCTGCGTCCGCTGGGCACCGGTGCGGCGTGGCTCCTGTACCGGTTGGGCGGCCATGACGTGGGACTCACCGAGGTCGTGAACGCGCTGATCGCCCTGTTCGCCTGGGGCTGGGCCGCGCACGGCGCGCGCGAGCAGCGCCTGTTCGCATTGCTCGCACTGGTCGCAGGCGGCGTGTTCTTTGC
>JAIOPA010000506.1 GCA_021414165.1 Candidatus Eiseniibacteriota bacterium | reverse complement strand
CGGAGGTCCAACTGAGCAAGCCGCACGAGCCGTCCGGCGCACCGGCCGTCCACACGCCGAAGCGCGGCCAGTGGTCGCTGGGGCTGCGCGTGGTCTCCGGCGTGCTGTTCGTGCCGCTGCTGCTGCTGTTGGCGCGTGCGGGCGGGGTGGCGTGGCTGGGGTTCGTGGCGTTGCAGACCACGCTCGGCCTGCACGAGTTCTACGGCATGGCGCGCACGAAGGGCCTGGAGCCGGTGCGTTGGTTGGGCCTTGCGGGCGGACTGGCGCTGTTGGGGCTGGCCTACCGGCCGCAGACCCCCAATGCCTCGCTTCTGGTGACCGCCGCGTTGTTGTTGCTGCTCGCGCTCGCGCTGCGCCGTGCCGGGCAACCGCGCGTGCTCGAGAGTGCGGCGGTGACCGCGTTCGGGGTGATGTACGTGGGCTGGTTGTCGGCGCACTTCGTGTTGCTGCGTGAACTGCCGTGGCGCTCGGGGCTTGCTTACTCCGACGGCTCGTCGATCGTGTTGTACGCGTTCCTCGTCACGTGGAGCTGCGACACGGGCGCGTATCTGTTCGGACGCCTGTTCGGCCGTACGCGGCCGTGGGCCTCGATCTCACCGCGCAAGACGCTCGAGGGCTCGCTGGGTGGCTTCGCGTGCGCGATCCTCGCCTCGGTGATCGGCGCGAACACGTTCCTGCATCCCGAGGGTGGCGGCCCGCTGCTCACCGGCTACCACCCTTATGTGCTGGGCGCGCTCGTGGGCCTGTTCGGCCAGGTGGGGGATCTGGTCGAGTCGCTGTTCAAGCGAGACGCCGCGAGTGGCGATTCGTCGGACCTGATCCCCGGCCACGGTGGCGTGCTCGACCGTTTCGACAGTCTCTATTTCGGCGCGCCGATCGTGTACCACTACCTGCGCGCCGTGATCTTCCAGGTGCCCTGATGAGCGCGCAGCGCACGCTCGCGGTACTGGGCTCCACGGGCTCGATCGGCGAGCAGACGCTCGATGTGGCGGCGCGCGAACGCGACCGCGTGCGCATCGTGGCGCTGGCGGCGGGCCGCTCGCTGGAGCGGCTGTGCGAGCAGGCGACGGCGTGGCAGCCTCAGGCCCTCGCGCTCGAGCACGCCGACGATGCCGCCGTGGCACGTGAGCGGCTCGCGGCTGCGGCTCCCGGCGCCGACATCGAGGTGGGCGAGGGTGCAGCGGCCCGGCTCGCCGCGCGCTGCGGCAGCGACGTGGTGGTGAACGGCATCGTGGGCGCGGCGGGGCTCGCCGCCTCGCTCGCCACGCTCGAGCGCGGCGCCTGTCTGGCGCTCGCCAACACGGAGACGCTGGTCATCGGCGCGCCGCTCGTGGCCGAGTTGCTGCAGCGCGCCGGCGGCAGCATGCTGCCGATCGACTCCGAGCATTCGGCTGCCCTCCAGTGCCTGCTCGGCCGGCCGCCAGCCGAGGTCGCCAAGCTCACGCTCACCGCCTCGGGCGGGCCGCTGCGCACGCACCCCGATTGGCGGCGCACCACGCCGGCCGAGGTGCTCGCGCACCCTGTGTGGGCCATGGGGCCGCGCATCACCACCGCCTCGGCCACGCTGTTCAACAAGGGGCTCGAGATCCTGGAGGCCCATGCGCTGTTCGGGCTCGGGTTCGACCAGTTGGACGCCGTGATCCAGCCGCGCGCCGTGCTGCACGCCATCGTCACGTTCCGCGACGGCTCGTTGATCGCGCAGGCGGCGCACCCCGACATGCGGTTGCCGATCCAGTTGGCACTCTCGTGGCCCGAGCGCTGGGGAGAGGCCGTGCCCGCGATCCCGGTCACGGCACTCGCCGGACTCGAGATCACGCCCATCGAGGCGGGCCGCTTCCCGGCGTTCGATCTGGCGCTGGCCGCCGGCCGCACCGGTGGCACTGCGCCCTGCATGCTGAACGCGGCCGATGAAGTCGCCGTGCGCGCGTTCCTCGACGGTGTGATCGCGCTGGGGCAGGTGCCCGAGGTGATCGCGCGCGTCCTGGACGAGCTGCCCGTGGAACGCGTGGAGTCCTTCGAGCAGCTGCGTGCGGTCGATGCGCGGGCCCGTGAGGCCGCCCGGCGCGCGGTGATCGCGTGAGCGCGCCGGTGATCGCCGTGCGCCTCCGCGCACTCGGCGATGTCACGCTCACCACGGCCGCGCTGCGTTCGCTGCACGAGGGCTACCCCGATGCGCCGCTGCACGTGGTGACCGACGCACGCTTCGCGCCGCTGCTCGAGGGCCAGCCCGGGATCACCCAGGTGTGGCCGCTCGCGCGCACCAATGCCGCCACGCTGCAGGTCACGCTCGCGTTGCGCCAGTTGAAGCCGCAGTTGGCGGTGGACTTCTTCGGGAACTCGCGCAGTGCCGTGGTCGCACGCTTCTCGGGCGCCCGCACGGTGTGGGGCTACGACATGCGCGGCCGCTCGCGGCTCTATCACCACACGGTGCCGCGCGTGCAGCATCCGGGGCCCGAGCAGCGCGAGTACGCGGCCGCTTCGCTGGTGCGGCTCGCACGTGCGGCGGGTGGGCGCGATGTGCCGGCGTTCCCGCAGTTGGTACTCACCGATGCCGCTCGCCGCGCGGGCGCGGCCGTGCTCGAGCGTGCGGGCGTGAAGGATCCCGCGCGCACGGTGGCGTTGGTGGCCGCGGGCTCGTGGGCCAGCAAGACGTGGCCGCTCGCGAACAGCGCCCAGCTCGCGCAGGCCCTGCAGGCCGCCGGCCACCCGGTGGTGGCCATCGGTGGCCCGGGTGAGGAACCCGTGCTGGCGCGGCTCGCCGCCCTGGCACCCGGCACGCCCACGCTGACCGCGCCCGATGTGGCGGCACTCGCGGGCGCGATCGCGCCGCTGCGCGCGTTGGTCGGCACCGACAGTGGCCCGCGTCATCTGGCGATCGCGTTCGGCCTGCCCACGTACACGTGGTTCGGCCCCGCGCATCCAGACGCGTGGACGCCCAAGGACCCGCGCCACGATCTCTGGCGCACGAGCCTGCCGTGCCGCGCGTGCGAGCTCACGTCGTGCGCGCACTGGAACTGCCTGCCGGGCCTGTCGGCCGCCGAGGCCACGCGGCGTGTGCTGGCGCATCTCGAACGCCATGGGAGGGCCGCGTGAGCGAGACCACGAAACGGGCCCCGATCTCGGTGCTGCTGCTCGTGCGCGATGAGACGCGCGACGTGCAGGAGCTGTTGCCCACGCTCGCGTTTGCGGCCGAGGTGGTGGTGGTGTGGGATCCGCGCGGCGATCGCGCCGCGCGCGATGCGGCCGAACAGCTGGGCGCCCGCGTGTTCGAGCGCGCGTTCGACGGCTTCGGGCCGCAGCGTGGCTTCGCGCTGGCGCAGTGCACGCAGCCGTGGGTGCTGTGGCTCGATGCCGATGAACGGCTCGATGCGGCGCTCACGGAGAACCTGGTCGATCTGGCGAACCACGCCCGCGAGCGCACGGAGACGCACTTCCAGTTGCGGCGCGTCACGTGGTTCCTGGGCCGCCGGATCCGCTACTGCGGTTGGAATGACGAGCAGATCGTGCGCTTCTTCCGCCGCGATGCGGCGCGCTTCGACGACGCACCCGTGCACGAACAGGTGCACGTGCAGGGCTGTGGACCCGAGTCCACGAACGGCGAGCTGCAGCACTACAGCTACCGCACGTGGAACGACTGCATGACCAAGATGCTGCGCTATGCCCCCGCCAACGCCGCCAAGGCGTACGCGCGTGGCAAGCGCGCCCGTGCGATCGATGTGCTCGTGCGGCCGCAGCTGCGCTTCGTGCGCATGTACCTGCTGCAGTTGGGCTTCCTGGATGGCGCACACGGGCTAGTGTTGTGCATGCTCGCGGCCACGCAGGTCGCCCTCAAGTACGCGGAGCTGTGGGACCTGTCGCGGAACGGATCGCACCGTTGACCACCGTGTGCTGCTTCGGCGCGTGGGACCGCGCGTATCCGCGCTCGCGCATGGTGCGGGCGGGCTTCGCGAATGCCGGCATCGGCGTGGTCGAGGCGCACGTGCGCGACAAGCGTGCGTTCCGGCGCTACCCGGCGTTGCTCGCGGCTTGGTCGCGCGTGGCGAAGCAGACCGATGTGTTGTTCGTGCCCGAGTTCCGCCACAAGGACATGCCGCTCGCGCGCTGGGTGGCGGGCCGGCGGCCCGTGGTGTTCGATCCGCTCGTGTCGCGCTGGGACACGTTGGTCGAGGACTGGCGGCTGCATGCGCCCGGCTCGGCCCAGGCGCGCTGGAATCGCGGCATCGACCGCTGGGCGTTCCGTGCCGCCGACCGGTTGCTGTGTGACACGTGGGCACATGGCGAGTTGTTCGTGTCGCTGGGCGCCGAGCGCTCGGCCTTGCGCCGCGTGCTGGTGGGCGCCGAGGCCAGCTTCTTCGACGTGCCGCCGCCGCCCGCCGACGGCCCGGTGCGGATCACCTATGTGGGCGGGTTCCTGCCATTGCACGGCGTCATGACCATGCTCGAGGCGTTCGCCGAACTGGAGTCGGCCGCAGCCATGCTGCCGGAGTTCGTGGTGCAGATGGTGGGCGAGGGCATCGAATACGAGCAGGCACGTGCGTTCGTGACGCAGCGCAAGCTCACGCGCGTCGAGTTCACCGGCAAGCTGGCGTACGCCGATGCGCCGCGCGTGCTGGAGCCCACGCACATCGCGCTCGGCGCATTCGGCGCGGGCGAGAAGGCCGGCCGCGTGATCCCGCACAAGCTGTGGCAGGGGCTGGCGGCCGGCCGCGCGGTGGTGACGGGCGATGGCCCGGGACCGCGCGAGGTGTTCGAGGATGGCCGCGACCTGATGCTCGTGCCGCGCGGTGACGCACCGGCGCTGGCCGAGGCGCTGCGCACGCTCATCGCCTCGAGCGAGCGGCGCGCGGCATTAGGTGCCGCGGGGCAGGCGCGCGCC
>JAIOPA010000505.1 GCA_021414165.1 Candidatus Eiseniibacteriota bacterium | reverse complement strand
GCCCGCGGTGGGCGTGAGCGCGGTGCCACTGGAGAGCGCATCCATCCAGTCGTTCCAACGATCGTGCGGCTCGTTGCTGTAGGACACCACGTCGAAGCCATCGAGCAGGCCGGCCGAGGCGAGCAACGGATACTCGCGGCCATAGCCGGAACCGGGCCAGCGCGTATCCAGCTCGAAGTCATCGGTCGACACCGGGTGCGCCAGCACGAACAGCGCTCGGTCGGGTCCCGCGATCTGCGGCACGAGATCCGAGAGCAAGGGCCACGCCTCGTGCGGTGCCAGACAGCAACCCCAGTCGACCGCCTGCTTCAAGCCCGGCAGCACCACGTGGCCGTAGGTCATGTGCCGGTGCTCGTACGAGTAATACAGGATGTTGTTGGCGTCGCTGATCGAATCCGGCGCACCCTTGAAGCGATACTCCTGGTCGAGCAGGTGCAGGATCGACAGATCCTCGGCGCGCGCGATGCGGCGCGCGGTGGCCGGCGGGATGTCGAGCTCGATCGGGTCGTGATGCGAGTGCACATGCAGGTCGCTCGCGAACTGGCCGCGCGCGCGCATGTCGTAGAAGCGCGACAGCCGCACCGTGATGGTGGTGTCCTTGCGCAGGAAGTAGCGGCGCGTGTCGGCCGTCCATTCGGGGCCACGCGATGTGACCATGGTGATCCAGCCCTGCGGCAGCACGAGCGTGCCGAGCGAGGGCGGGTACGCATAACCCGCGTGCGCCACGTTCGCGTCGTCACGCGTGGTGGGGAACCATGTGCCCAATGCCTCGACCTTGGCGCTCACGCGCGCATCGATCCGAGCGCCGGTGTTGTCGCGCAGATCGAGCTTCACCTTGGCGGTCGGTAGCGCGGCGTGCGCAGGTACGGCCAGGGCCGCGGCGCACACGAGCAGCGCGCTGCCGAGCAGGCGAAGGGGCGTGGAAAGGGCGTGCGGCATGCGGACGGAAGGCTCTCCGGGCAGGGTGCGGGGCAAAGTCGAATGGGGCTGGGAGGGGAGCGCCCGGGATGCGGCCCGCGCGGGCTCGCCGGGCCAGAAATCGGCAGGCCGGAGCGGGGGATGATGGTAGACTAACAGTTCCCCCCGAGGCTCTGGCAACGAGGAAATCGCCTGTGCGCCGCTGCGTCCTGCTTCTCATCGCGATCCTGTCGAGTGCGCTCCCGGCCTGGCCCGCGCGGGCTGCGATCCAGACGCGCCACGTGCTCGTGGTGGTGATCGACGGTGGCCGCTACAGCGAGACGCTGGGTGAGCCCGGCACGCCGCACCACCCGCACATGGCGGGCGAGTTGTCGCTGATCGGCGCGCGCCCGGCGGGTATGTTCAATCTGGGCCCCACGATCACCGTGCCCGGCATGAGCGGCATCCTGACCGGCGCGATCCAGGACATCCGCAACGATGGCACCGAGCGGCCGCACACGCCCACGGTGGGCGAGGTGCTGCGCAAGCAACGAGGCGTGCCGGACTCGCTCGTGCGCATCGTGGCGCGCAAGCCCAAGCTCGAGGTGGTGGGGCACAGCGATCATCCGCAGTATGGCGCGGCCTATGGTGCCGCGATCCGCGCGGGCTTCAACAGCGACCTCGAGACCTATGTGGCCGGCCGGCAGGAACTACTGCAGTACAAGCCCACGTTCATGCTGATCCACTTCGGCGACACCGACTACGAGGGACACGCGAACGACTGGCCGGGCTACCTGGAGTCGATCACGCGCGCGGATTCGCTCATCTGGCAGCTGTGGCTCGCGGTCGAGTCCGATCCGGAACTCGCGGGCCGCACCACGATGTTCGTGACCAACGATCACGGCCGCCATGACACGCTGCACGGCGGCTTCCAGAATCACGGTGACGGCTGTCCCGGTTGCCGACGCATCGAACTCATGGTGGTGGGGCCCGACAGCAAGGCCGGCTACATGAGCCCCGCGAGCTTCGATCAGCGCGGTGTGGCCATGACCGCGGCGCATCTGCTGGGCGTCACGATCCCGACCGCGACCGGTGAGCCCATGGACGACATCCTGCTCGAGATCACGCGGCCCCTCGATGTGCCGGGTGGCGGGCGTGCAGCACCCGCGCTCGCGCTGGCCCCGAACCCCACGCAGGGTCCTGTGCGCATCCGTGTCGATGCCGCGCATGCCGGTGATGCCCAGGTCGAGGTGCTCGATACCACCGGCCGCCGCATCGCACGTGCGGTGCGTGCGGGCAACGAGTTCATGTGGGACGGACGTGATGCGAGTGGCCGTACGGTCGCGCCTGGCGCGTACCATGTGCGTGTGCGTGCGCACGGCCAGCAGACGATCGCGCCGCTGGTGGTGATCCACTAGCAGGTGGGCGACACGAACCCAGGGAGGGGAGCGCCGATGCTGCGCATGATCATGGCAGGTGTGCTGGGCGGGATCGCGATGTTCGTGGTGGGTTCGCTCACGCATATGGTGGTGGGACTGGTGCCCATGCGCGCGACACCGTTCGAGGAGCAACTCGGGGCGGTCGCACAGCAGTCGCTGAGCGAGCCGGGCGTGTACCTGGTTCCCGGTGTGCCCGCCGACTTCCGCTCGCGCCCCCAGGCCGAGCAGGAGCAGCTCATGAAGGCGGCCGAGGAGCGCGCCCAGCGTTCGCCCCGGTTGTTCGTGGCGTACGCACCGCCGCTCGCCAAGGGCTCGCTGCCCGGCCAGCTGCTCACGCAGCTCACCGGCGACGTGCTGGCCGCGCTCGCCATGGCGCTGCTGCTCACGCTGGCGCAGGGCCCCGCGACGTACCTGCTGCGCGTGCTCGCCTGCACGGCGGGAGCGGTCTCCGGCAGCCTCATGACGCGGCTGCCCTACTGGAACTGGTACGGCTTCCCGAGCGCGTTCACCGAGCGCGAGTTGCTCGACGACCTGTTGCGCGCGTTGGCCGCCGCCCTGGTGGTGGCGCTGATCGTGCGACCCCGCCGCTAGCTCGCCGCCGCGCAGGTCCCGCCGCCCGAATAGGTTGCCCGCGCCGGCGCACGTTCCACGCGAGGTTCCGGCAGCGCATCGGGAGGGGGCGGATTCCACATTGCCCCCCGGGGCGGCCTGCGGCACAATGCGCCGAGCCAGCCAGGGAGGCGGGCTCACGAGCGCGGAACCCGGCCGCCACGCTCGTTCTGCATCCGGGGCGCACCTCGCGCCCCACCCAGGGAACCGGGGTCGCTGGGAACCGCACGCCTGTGGCTTCTTCCAAGTCCGCATCGCTGTCCGCCAAGCGCCAGCGCCAGATCCTCGCCGTCCTGTTGGGCGCGTTCTCGCTGCTCACGGTGGCCAGTGTCGCCACATTCCATCGTCCCGCGACGGGCGCCAGCTTCTGGCAGAGCCCGAATGCCTGTGGACCGGTCGGCGCGGGACTCTCGTGGATGTTGGCGTGGGCCTTCGGCCATGCCGCCTCGTTCCTGGTGCCCGTGCTGTGCGTGCTGTGGGGCTGGAACCGCCTGCGTGAGCACGCCGTGGGGCCGCTGCTCCTGAAGAGCGCGCTCGGCGTGCTGCTGGTGTTCGAGATCTGCACGTTGTTCGGGCTCGCGGGCCTCGATCGCTGGACGTGGTCCGGTGGCTGGGGACTCGCCTCTTCGATCGCGCTGCAGAGCGCGCTGGGTGCGTTGGGCTCGTGGGTCGTGGCCGGTGCGCTGCTGCTGGCCTCGGCGCTGGCCGCGAGCGAACTGGGCTTCCACTGGATCGGCGCGCTCATGCACGGCGCGGTCGTGCGTCCGGCCAAGGGTGCGCATGCCGCCTACACGTCGTGGGCCGAGCAGCGTGCCGAGGCCGAGAAGGAAGCCGCCAAGAACAGAGCGAAGGAAGAGAAGGACGCGGCCAAGGACGCCAAGAAGAAGCCCGTCAAGGTGGGCGCCGTGGTGAACGAGGCACCGGCTAAGCCCGAGCCCAAGCCGGCTCCAAAAATCGGTAAGGCGCCCGACCGCACCGGCGACGAGCTCGAGGATTCGCCCATGCCGTCGCGGGCCGCGATCCCCGTGCCGATCATCAAGGCGCCGCCCAAGCCGGCCAAGCCCAAGCTGCCCGACCCGCCGCGTCATTCCGGCCCGGTGCCCACCGAGGCGCTGCCGCCCATGTCGTTGCTCGACCTGCCGCAGCAGCCCGAGGACCTGGTCACCGCCGCCGATCTCACGGCGCAGGCCAACCTGCTCGTGGCCAAGCTGGCCGACTTCGACATCGATGGCCGCGTGACCGAGATCCACCCCGGCCCGGTCGTGACCATGTTCGAGTTCGAGCCGGCCGCCGGTAACCGCGTCGGCAGCATCGTGGCCCTGGAGGACGACCTGGCGCTCGCCATGCGCGCCAACCGCATCCGCGTCATCGCCCCGCTGCCGGGCCGTGGCACCGTCGGTGTCGAGATCCCGAACCCACGGCGCCGGACGGTGTATCTACGCGAGGTGCTCTCGAGCCCCACCTATGAGAAGAGCGACGCGGCGCTCAAGATCCCGTTGGGCGTCGACGTGAACGGCCAGCCGTTCGTGACCGACCTCACCCGCATGCCGCACGTGCTGGTGGCCGGTGCGACCGGCGCCGGCAAGAGCGTTTGCTTGAACTCGATCATCACGGGCCTGTTGTTCCAGCACGATCCGTCCACGCTGCAGATGGTCATGGTCGACCCCAAGATGGTCGAACTCTCCATGTACAACGGCATCCCGCATCTGGCCATGCCGGTCGTGACCGAGGCCAAGAAGGCGGCCAAGGCGCTGCGCTGGGCCGTGGGCGAGATGGAGAAGCGCTACAAGCTCCTGTCCGAGGTCGGCGCGCGCAACATCAACACCTATAACGAGCGGGTCGCGAGCGGCAAACTCAAGCCCGCGGCCGAGAGCGAGGAGAAGGCGCCCGAGCGGCTGTCCTACGTCATGGTGATCGTCGATGAGTTCGCGGACCTCATGGTCCAGGTGCCGGGTGAGGTCGAGGAGCCCATTGCGCGTCTCGCGCAGATGGCGCGTGCCGTCGGCATCCACCTCGTGCTCGCCACGCAGCGGCCATCGGTCGACGTCATCACGGGTGTGATCAAGGCGAACTTCCCGAGCCGTATCGCGTTCCGTGTGGCGAGCAAGGTCGACTCGCGCACGGTGCTCGACATGAACGGTGCCGAGAACCTGCTGGGCATGGGCGACATGTTGTTCCTGCCCGCCGGCAAGGCCGAGCCGTATCGCGTGCATGGTGCGTATGTGTCCGAGGAAGAGGCCGTGCGCGTGGTGGACTTCTGGCGCGCCAAGGCCACCGTGGCCGCACCGTCGCCGCCGCCGCTCGCGACCGCGGTCGTGCTGCCCGAGGGCGACGATGATGGCATCGAGGGCGACCTGGGCGGCGACGATGAACTGCTCACCGAGGCGGCCAAGCTGGTGATCATGCACAGCCAGGGCAGCACGTCGTTGCTGCAGCGCCGGCTCAAGGTGGGCTACTCGCGCGCCGGCCGGCTCATGGATCAACTGGAGCAGATGGGCGTGGTCGGCCCGTTCAACGGTAGCAAGGCCCGTGAGGTGCTGGTCGACCAGCGCTGGCTCGAAGGGCAGGACGCCAAGTGAGTGCTGCACGCAAGACCGTCTCGCGCGGAGTGAAGAAGAAGGCTGCTGCGAAGAAGAAGGTGGCGAAGCGCAAGGTGGTCGCCAAGAAGCCGGTGAAGAAGGCCGCCCGGAAGGCTGCCAAGAAGGTCGCGAAGCGCGCCGCCGCCAAGCACAAGGCCACGTCGCGCAGGGCTGCCTCCGCCAAGCGCGCGCCGGCCAAGCGCACCGCGCCGCGTCATGCGGCGCAAGTTGCAAAGCCGCCATCGATCGCGTTCGTCACGCTCGGCTGCCCCAAGAACACGGTCGACAGCGAGCACATGCTGGGCGCGCTGGTGAAGGACGGCTTCCGCACCGTGGGTAGCGCCGATGGTGCCGACATCGCGGTCATCAACACCTGCGCGTTCCTGCAGAGCGCGGTCAAGGAATCCAAGGGCGTCATCGCCCAGCTGGCCGAGCTCAAGCAGCGCAAGCGGCTCAAGGGCCTCATCGTGACCGGCTGTCTGGCGCAGCGCGAGGGCGGCTCGCTGCTCGATCAGTTCCCGCACGTCGATGCCGTGCTCGGCACCGGCCAGTGGGCCGAGGTGGTGGGCGCTGCGCGGCATCTGCTCGGCGGTTCGCGCGAGCGCACCGTAGAGCGCGCCGATCCGGGTGGCGCATTGGCGCCGAACACCCCGCGCGCCTTGTCGACGCCGCGGCACATCGCCTATCTCAAGATCAGCGAAGGCTGCGACCACCGCTGCACGTTCTGCATCATCCCGCACCTGCGCGGCGACCAGAAGTCCAAGCCGCTGCCGCAGCTGGTCGATGAAGCGCGTGCGCTGGCGGCCGCGGGCGTGAAGGAACTCAACCTGATCGGCCAGGACACGACCGGTTGGGGCACCGACCTGCCGGGTGGGCTCGAGCTGGCCGACCTGCTCGAGGCGCTCGATCAGGTGGACGGCATCGAATGGATCCGCGTGCAGTACACCTACCCGCGGCTCTGGAGCGATCGCCTCATCGCCACGTGGGCCAAGGCCAAGAAGGTCGTGAAGTACGTCGACATGCCGCTGCAGCACATCGCGCAGGACATGCTGCGCGGTATGGCGCGCGCCATGACCGAGCGCGACACCCGCGAACTGGTGCAGCGGATCCGGGCCGGGATCCCCGGCGTGGCGTTCCGGACCAACTTCATCGTAGGTTTCCCCGGTGAGACGGAGGAGCACTTCCAGACGCTCATGCGTTACATCGAGGAGGAGCCGTTCGAGAACGTCGTGGTGTTCACGTATGAGCGTGAGCCCGAGACGCCCTCGTTCAAGATGGAGCCTCGCATTCCGCAGGCGGTGCGCCGTGCGCGCCGCGCGCAGTTGTTGGAGCGTCAGCAGGTGCTGTCGCGCGACCGGCTCGCGCGCCGGATCGGCAAGGCCTTGAAGGTGATGATCGACGGACCGGCAGGGCGCGGCCAGTGGGCTGCGCGCACCGCGGGTTCGGCGTGGGAAGTGGATGGTGGCGTGGTGGTGGAAGGGGAAGGGCTCATGCCCGGGCAGCTCGTGACGGTGCGTGTCACCGGTGCGGCGGCCTACGACCTGTTCGCGCGCGTGGAGCGGGGAACCGATCCGGCGCTGAACATTCTCGGCTGAAAAAGAGGATCCGGATGCGACTGATCAAGTTGGCCGTGACGCTGGTGTTGCTGGCGCTCATCTCGCTCGTGCCCCAGGCGCAGGCGAAGAAGTTCCGCTATGCCAGCGGTCCCAAGCCGCCCGAGGACTCCACGCTGTCGGTGGCGAACTCCTACCTGGAGCCGGTGGTGCGCTCGCGTGGACCGCGCGTGCCCTACACGAATCTCCAGCTCACGCAGTTCGTGGCCGACACGGCGGTGGCCCGTGCGCTCGCGACCGCGGTCGTGGACTCCGGCACGCACGCCGTGCTGGCGCCCGCGCAGGAGCACCCGCTCAACTTCGTGCTCGAGCACGCCATGCTCAAGGCGCTCGCGCGCCGCGGCGTCGACGTGACCGTGCGCCGTTCGCCGATCCCCGATGACAGCCTCAAGATCCTGTTCGGCCGCCCCGGCGATCCGGTGGTGGAGTACACGATCGGCTCGGCCAAGGTCACGTACCTGCGCTTCGTGGGCATCCTGCCCGGCCGCGTGCGCATCGAGCGCCAGGCGCTCATCACCGGTTCGCTCGGCATGCGCGATCCGAACTCCGCGCGCGTGCTGTGGACGGGTGACATCGGCCAGAACTTCGTCGACCGCTTCAGCCGCAACCAGGTCTCCATGGTCGAGGAGGAGCGCTACCCCGATCTCAAGTCCGAGCTGCCGCAGCGCAATGCCGACAAGGTGCTCGAGCCCATCGTGGTCGTGGCCGTCGTCGGTGGTCTCGTGGCGCTGTTCTTCCAGAACCGCCCGTGAGGCGGAACGCGGCTCCCCGGTCCCGCTCCCCGAAGGATGCTTCCATGAAGCGAGTGTTGTGGTGTGCCGCGCTGGTGTTGCTGGCCGGTTGCGGTGGCGCGGTGTTGCCCCAGGTGCATGACGAGGGCAGCCGCTTGGCGTTGGCGCAGAAGCTGTACGACAAGGGTGACTACACGCTCGCGGTCGAGGCGCTCGCGCCGTTCGGCACGTCGGGCTCGGGCTCGACCTATGTCGATGAAGCGGTCTATCTGCTGGGCCTCTGCCATCTGCGCATGAAGGACTACCTCGGGGCGCAGGGCGACTTCGAGCGCCTGGTGCGCGACTACCCCGAGAGTGATTCGGCGTCATCAGCGGTGTATCGCATCGGCGAGGCCATGTGGGGCCAGACGCGCGGGCCGGACTTCGATCAGGAGTACACGCTCAAGGCACTCGACCAGTTCATGTTGTTCCGCCGCGAGCACCCCGATCACTGGCTCGCCGAGGCCGCCTCGCGCCGCATCGCCGAGGCGCGCTCGCGTCTGGCGGTGAAGCTGTATCGCACGGGCGATCTATACGTGAAGCTCAAGGAGTACGAGTCGGCCAAGCGCTACTTCCGCGACGTGCTCACCGAGTACTCCGAGAGCCCGGTCTATGGCGACGCGCTCATCGGTTGGGCGGTGGCCAGTGCACGGCTCGGCCAGCGCGACACCGCGCTCGCGGTGCTGCGCGATCTCGAGGGCGAGTTCTCGGGCCGTCCGCTCGGCCTGAAGGCCGCGCAGACGCGCGCGCAGATGGCCAAGTGGCCGAGTGTCACCAAGCGCAAGCGACGCGCGGAGCCCAACGAGCCGCCGCCCATCGCCTCGCCGCCGGGCGGCGGGTACACGCCGTGAGTCCGCGGGC
>JAIOPA010000478.1 GCA_021414165.1 Candidatus Eiseniibacteriota bacterium | reverse complement strand
CGCACTGTTCATCGCGCTCGGTGCCGTGCTGCTGAATGTCGCCGAACGAGTGCGACGCCCGCTGCACACCACGATCGCGCCGCGCGTGCTGTTGTTCGACGTGCCATATTCCGTGGACGAGGGCCCCGCTCCGCCCAGCATGTCGCTCGACGTGTTCCGCAAGGAGCGCCCGACGTTCCACGATCTGCTGTTCGCGGTCTACAACGCCGCCGAGGATCGTTCGGTCGACGCGATCGTCCTGCATCTGGAGGGCGTGGATTGGGGCTGGGCGCGAGTGAGCGAGATGGCCGCGGCACTCCGCGCGTTCCAGGCGAGTGGCAAACGGGTCTACGCCAGTCTCGATGGAGGCGGCGAGAAGGAGTACGTGCTCGCCTCGGTCGCGGACCAGCTCGCCATGCCGCCCGTCTCCACGCTGCAACTGGACGGCCTGTCGGCCTCGGCCATGTTCATGATGGGCGCCTACGACAAGCTGGGGATCAAGCCGAACTTCGCGCACGTCGGCCGCTTCAAGTCCGCGGTGGAGACGTATACGCGCGATTCGCTGTCGCCCGATGCGCGCGCGGCCATGGAGTCGCTGCTCGACGACACATATGGCCTGTTGGTGGATTCGATCGCGGTCGCGCGCCAGATCCCGGCCGACAGCGTGCGCTCGCTGATCGACGGTGGTCCGTACACGGCGCGCGAGGCGCTCCAGCTGGGACTGCTCGACACGCTGCTCGCCGAGGCCGACCTGGATTCCATGGCCACGCACGCGAGTGGCGATCGTCTGGGCACGGGCTCCATGCTGCGCTACGCGCAGGAGGGCGGCGGCGGCACGGGTGAGCACATCGCACTGCTGGTGGCCGAGGGCGAGATCATCTCGGGCAAGAGCCGCGACAATCCGTTCGGCGGCCGCGCGGTGGGCGATGAGACGCTGGTGGAAGCGCTACGCGATATCCGTTCGCGCAAGAACATCCGCGCGGTGGTGCTGCGCATCGACAGCCCCGGTGGCTCGGGCGATGCGTCGGATGCCGTGTGGCAGGAGATCCGCCGCGTCCGCCGCGAGAAGCCGGTCATCGTGAGCATGGGCGATGTGGCGGCCTCGGGCGGCTACTACCTGGCGTGCGCCGGCGATGCGATCGTGGCCGATCCGGGCACGATCACGGGCTCGATCGGCGTGTTCGGCGGCAAGCTCAACATGCTCGGGCTGTATCGCAAGCTGGGCCTGAACGTGGAGACGATCACGCGCGGCAAGCATGCGGCCATGCTGTCGCCGTTCACCGACTTCAGCCCCGAGGAACTCGAGCGCTACCAGAAGAGTCTGGAGCAGTTCTACGGCGTGTTCCTGGCGCGCGTGGCCGAGGGCCGCGGCATGGATCCCGCGGTCATCGATTCGGTGGGGCAGGGCCGCGTGTGGTCCGGCATCGCGGCGCGCCAGCGTGGACTGGTCGACACGCTGGGCGGGCTCGAGACGGCGTTCGACATGGCGCGCACGCGCGCCAAGATCGACGACGATGCCGACATCGTGGTGGATGTGTATCCGCGGCCGCGCCGCACGTTCGTGCAGCAGTGGCTCGGCAACCTGTTCGAGGACGGCGACAGCGACGAGGCCATCGTGCCCGCGATGCGCGACCTGGCCACGTGGTATCGCGCCAGCTCGTTGTCGCGAGGCGCGGCCCAGGCCCGCATGCCGTTCACGATCACGATCCAGTAGGCGATTCCCGGGTAACACGAAGGGCCCACTCCGCGAGGAGTGGGCCCTTCGGCGTTTCGAGAGGCGAGCGGCTTACTTGGCCTTGGCCTTGTACGTCTTGATGTAGGCGACCAGGTCCTCGATCTGCGCGGGCGTGAGCTGCTTGGTCTTGCCCCACGCGACCATGCCGTCCTTGATCTTGCCGTTCGTGATGCAGTCGCGCAGGTAATCGTCCGTGCGCGTGGCATCCCACGTCTTCTTGAGCGTCCAGTTGGCCGTCGGGAGCCCCGCGACCTTGAAGCCGCCCGTACCGTCGGCCTTGTGGCAGGCGACGCACTTGGTCTTGTAGATGGCCGCGCCGGCCTCGGCCTTGCCCGTGGTGGGGCCAGCGAAGGCGGACACAGCGAACGCAGCCGTGATCACGGCGACGAGGGTCAGCGCGATCGGGGTCGCGCGGAAGCTCTGGCGGAACGACATCGGAGGTTGCTCCTTGGTACGGGTGGTCTAGTGCGCCGTCTGGGTGATGCGGCCCGGGCGCAAGTGGCGGACCGAAAGTAGAGTCGAGCGAGCCTGTGGTCAAACGAGCGATCGCGTTGGCGTGCGGCTCCGGTGCGCGTGCCGCTTGACCCTCCCCGGACAAGTCCATTGGGACCATCCGGCGTGCGGTGTGGCGTTGCCATGGTCTATTGCATCGGCCGTGCCGGAACGCGCAAACCCTTGTCTGGAGCGGTCCAGACGCACTTCCGGGGCCCGCCGGCGGGCCGCGACCGTGGCGCCCGCGCATCACCTGTCACGCCACCGCACCTCTTGACCCGTGCTCTTCGCGGGGTTCATGCTCGAACACGGTTACAGGAACAACGCCGGGCCGCGTGTCCCGGACCACGACCCGACGCAGGCACCCAACACCGAAGTCCCACTCGGGAGGTGCAGCGTGAAGGAGTTCGTCACCGGCAACATCCGCAACGTCGCCTTGGTCGCACACCATGGCGTCGGGAAAACCTCGCTCGCTGAAGCCATGTTGTACCAGGCGAAGGCGACCAGCCGCATCGGTCGAGTTGCAGATGGCAGCACGATGTTGGATCACAGTCCCGAGGAGATCGCGCGTCAGATGACGATCGACCTGGGACTCGCGCAGTTCGAGTACCAAGGCCACAAGATCAATCTGCTCGACACACCCGGCTACTCCGATTTCGTGGGTGATGTCTACAGCGCCTTGCGCGTCGCCGATGCCGCCGTGCTCATGTTGCGAGCCACCGCGGGCGTCGAGGTCGGCACCGAGGTCGTGTGGGGCGTGCTGAAGCAGGAGAAGTCGCCGCTGCTCATCGTGGTCAACATGATGGACAAGGAGCACGCGGACTTCATGGGCGCGGTGCGCTCGTGCCACGACAAGCTCGGCCTGAACGCCGTGCCCGTGCAGTTGCCCATCGGCCAGGCCGACGGCTTCCATGGCGTGATCGACCTGATCGAGAACAAGGCGTTCACGTTCACGGGCAGGGGAACCGAAGAGAAGAGCCAGGAAGTGCCGATCCCAGGCGTCCTGAAGGAAGAAGCCGCGCAAGCGCGCGCCACGCTGCTCGAGGAAGCCGCCACCGGCGACGAGCAGTTGATGGAGAAGTTCCTGTCGACCGGCGACCTCACGGTGGCCGAGATCCGCAAGGGGCTCTGCGAACGCGTCGTGGCGTGCGACCTGGCACCGGTGTTCTGCTGTGCGGCCGCACTCAACCTGGGCGTGAAGGAAGTCCTGGACGAGATCATCGATGTGCTGCCCGGGCCGTTCGACGTGCACCACCAGAAGGCCGAGGGCATGAACGGCAGCGTAGAAGTGGACATCGCACCGGAGACCACGGGCCCCGTGGCCGCGACGGTGTTCAAGACGCTCGCCGAGGCTCACCTTGGCGAGCTTTCGCTTATCCGGCTGTGGTCCGGGCACGTGGAGCCGGGGCACGAGCTGGTGAACACCACGCGCGGGCGCAACGAGAAGCTGGGCACGCTCTACCACCTGTGCGGGCGCGATCGCTCGGACTGCAAGGGCGCGGCGGCCGGCGACATCGTGGCGGCCGTGAAGCTGCGCGAGACGCACACGGGCGACACGCTGGCCGACAAGTCGCGCCTGGTGAAGCTGTCGCCGCCGGACTTCCCGCTGCCCGTGGCGGCCGAGTGCATCCGCGCCAAGAACAAGGGCGACGAGGAGAAGATGGCGGTGGGTCTCATGCGCCTGCATGAAGAGGATCCCACGCTCTCCAAGCACGTCGACGAGTCGACCAAGGAGACGCTGGTCTCGGGCATGGGCGACCTGCACCTCGAGATCCTGGTGGAGCGCATGAAGAAGCGCTTCAACGTGGACGTGCTGCTGTCGCGTCCGCGCGTGCCCTACCGCGAGACCATCAAGGGCAAGGCCGAGGGTGACTATCGCCACAAGAAGCAGAGCGGCGGGCGAGGTCAGTTCGGCGAGGTGCATCTTCGCGTGGCCCCGCTGCCGCGTGGTGGCGGATTCGAGTTCCTGGATGAAGTGAAGGGCGGCGTGATCCCGGGCCAGTACATCCCGGCGGTCGAGAAGGGCGTGCACGCGGGCATGGAGAGAGGTCCGCTCGCGGGCTACCCGGTGGTGGACGTACAGACGAGCGTGTTCTTCGGCAAGTACCACGATGTCGACAGCTCGGAGATGGCGTTCAAGATCGCGGCCGAGAGCTGCTTCCACGAGACGATCCTGAAGGCTCACCCCGTGCTGCTGGAGCCGTTCGCCGATCTCGAGATCCGGGTGCCCGAGGAGTTCCTGGGCGACGTGATGGGCGATCTGTCGAGCAAGCGCGGCAAGATCCAGGGGACCGAGGCCGAGGGCCACGAGCAGGTGATCAAGGCCAAGGTGCCCATGGCGGAGACCTACAAGTACGCCACGCACCTGCGCGCACTCACGCAGGGCCGGGGCCAGTACCGCTCGAAGATCTCGCATTACGAAGAGGTCCCGCGCGAACTGGCCGACAAGGTGATCGCGGCGGCGAAGGCCGAACGCGAGGCGGCGCACGCGGCGGCGCATCACGGGTGAGCAGGGCCGCTGTCCCGGAGTGAATCCGGGCGGCGGAGCGTGTAGAGTAGGCGGGCCTCGCACCCTCGGGTGCGGGGCCCGCAGTGCTCACGTGGCGCCCGCACGCCCCCGGGGCCAGCCGGTGTCGCCACAGCGTCCGCCGCGGAGCCGATCGCCTACTTCGCCGATCGCCGCCACGCCGGTCGTCGTACCGACTCGATGGCGATGGCTCGCCATCATCTCCCCACGGAGTGGGATATGCGTGTGTTGGGACTCGACCCGGGCAGCCGCCGGACCGGCTGGGGCGTCGTGGAACGCTCGGGGCGTGACGTGCACTACGTGGCCTGCGGCCATGCGGCACCGTCGGCGCGCCTGCCGTTGGCGGAGCGTCTGCACTCGATCGTGTGTGAGATCGATGACGTGATCGCGCGCTATGTGCCCACGCAGGTCGTGGTCGAATCGGCGTTCCATCATTCCTTCGCGCGTTCGACCCTGGTGCTCGGGCACATCCGGGGCGCGCTGCTGGTGGCCGCGGTGCGCCGGGGGCTGCCCATCGCCGAGTACGCGCCGCGCGCGATCAAGCTGGCGGTCACCGGCCGTGGCGATGCACCCAAGGAGCGCGTGGCGAGCATGGTGCGCACGCAGCTCATGCTCGATCGCGTGCCGCAGGCCGATGCCGCCGACGCGCTGGCGGGTGCGCTCTGTCACCTGCACAAGGCACGCTACGACGCGCCGCGCCGCAAGACGCCCGCGGGCGAGCGCCTGCAGGCGCTGCTCGCCACCGCACGAGGTGCGCGATGATCGCGAGCGTGCGCGGGATCGTGCTCGAGAAGCGCGAAGGGGTGTGCGTGATCGAGGCCGGCGGGGTGGGCTACGAGCTGCACGTGAGTCTGGCCACACTCGTGGGACTGCCGCCCGAGGGCAGCGAGGCGCGCCTGCTCGCACGGCACATCGTGCGCGAGGACGCGCAGCTGCTGTACGGCTTCGCCGAGCGCGAGGAGCAGCAGTTGTTCGATCTCTTGATCAGCGTGAACGGCGTGGGCCCGCGTATCGCCATGGCGGTGCTGTCGGGGCTACAACCAGCACAGTTCGCCCGCGCGGTGCGCGACGAGAACCTGGCCGCGATCACCGCGATCAATGGCGTGGGACGCAAGACGGCCGAGCGGCTCGTGATCGAGTTGCGCGACAAGCTCGGGTTCCTGCCCATGGCGGCCGCACCGGCACCTGCCGCGGAGTCCGGCTCGCGCCGCGGTCGCGCGGCGGCAACGGCTCCGGCCGGCAAGGTGCTCGCGCAGTCGCAGCGCTTCGATGACGCCGTGGCCGCGCTGGTCACGCTGGGCCACCCGCAACCGCTCGCGATCGAGACGGTGCGCCGGGTGTCGGCGGATGCCGGGGAGGGCCCCGAGGAGATCTCGGCCGAGGCCCTGCTGCGCCGCGCCCTCACTGCACTCTCACGTCCGACGTTGGTGAACCGATGAGCAAGCACGACGACGAGCGCCCGAAGGACAAGCGGAAGAAGTCCCCCGACGCCGACATGCCGCGCGTGGTCCCGATCGGGGCACTGCGGAGCGCGCGCGAGACCCCCAAGCGGCTCGCGGGCCCGACCGCGTTCGGTGACGACGTGCGCGAGGAAGCGTGGCTGCGGCCGGCGGCCCTCGATGACTTCGTGGGCCAGCCGCTCGTGCGCGAGCAGATGAGCATCTTCCTGGCGGCCGCCGCCAAGCGCGGCGAGGCGATGGATCACATCCTGTTCCATGGTCCTCCCGGGTTGGGCAAGACCACCCTGGCGAGCATCGTGGCGCACGAGATGGGCGTGGAGATCACGCACACGAGCGGCCCGGTGCTCGAGAAACCGCTCGACCTGGCCGGCCTGCTCACGAACCTCGGCCCGCGCGGGATCCTGTTCGTCGACGAGATCCACCGGATCCCCGCGATCGTCGAGGAGTACCTGTACAGCGCGCTCGAGGATTACACGCTCGACATCATGCTCGACCGCGGCACCAGTGCGCGCAGCATGAAGCTCACGTTGGATCCGTTCACATTGATCGGCGCTACGACCCGCGCGGGGTTGCTCACGGCGCCCATGCGCGCGCGCTTCGGCGTCACGTTGCGCATGGACTTCTACACGCACGAGGACCTGCGGCGCATCGTCGTGCGCTCGGCCACGATCCTGGGCACGCGCATCGTGGACGAAGCGGCGCACGAGATCGCGCGCCGCTCGCGCGGCACGCCGCGCGTGGCGAACCGGCTGTTGCGGCGCGTGCGCGATTTCGCGTTGGTGAAAGCCGACGGCATCGTGACGCTGCCGGTGACCCGTGAGGCGTTGCGTCTGCTCGAGGTCGACGAGCGCGGGCTCGACGAGATGGACCGCCGCTTCCTCGAGGCGCTGATCGATCGCTATGACGGCGGCCCGGTCGGGCTGCAGTCGCTGGGCGTGGTCATGGGCGAGGACTCGGGCACGCTCGAGGACGTCTATGAGCCGTTCCTGGTGCAGGAGGGCTTCGTCCGCCGCACGGCGCGTGGGCGCGAGGCCACGAAGCTCGCCTACACGCATCTGGGACGGCCCGTGCCGGCAAGGCTCCGCGCAGCCGAAGGCGTGGCCGAACACCCCGAACTGCCGCTGTGATCCCCGCCGAGCACCCCGCGTCACGCATGCGGCTGCTGGATTACGAGCTGCCCGAGGCGTTGATCGCGCAGCACCCGGCCGAGAAGCGCGAGGCCTCGCGCTTGTTGGTGGTGGACCGCGCGCGCGATGGCTTCACCGATACGCAGTTCGCGCACATCGGGAGCTTCTTGCGTCCGCACGACCTGCTCATCGTGAACGAGACGCGCGTGCGGCCGGCGCGGCTGTTCCTGCAGCGCGCGACCGGTGGCCGCATCGAGATGCTGTTCGTGCGCCCGGCGGGCGAGGCGGGGCAGGAGTCGTGGCGCGTGCTGAGCAAGCCCGCCAAGCATGCGCCGATCGGTGCGCGGTTGAGCACGCCCGATGGC
>JAIOPA010000477.1 GCA_021414165.1 Candidatus Eiseniibacteriota bacterium | reverse complement strand
TAGCGCGCGTTGGATTCCTTGGCCGTACCGAAGCCCGCGAACTGGCGCATGGTGAACATCTTGCCGCGGTACATGGTCGGGTGGATGCCGCGCGTGAACGGGTACTCGCCCGGCACCGCGAGGTCGCGCGCCAGGTCCATGCCCGCCAGATGCTCAGGGCCGTAGAGCGGCGCGATCGGCTCGCCCGACAGCGTGTACGGATAGAGGTCCTTGCGCTCGCGGTCCTTGGGATAGCTCTTCGCATACTGCGAGAGCATGGCCGCGTAGGCGCCATTCACCTTGGGACCGGCGGCCGGCTTGCCGTGCGCAGCGCGTGCAGGCGCCGCGGGCTTGCGCGACTTGGGGCGCGCGGACTTCTTAACGGACTTCTTGGGCGTCTTGGTCGCCATGCGGGCCGCTCCAGGCTGGACGGGTCGGGACCAGCGCCCTCGGCGCCGCGGGGCCACACGCACCTTTCGGGCGCAGGGAGCCTCACGGCGGGGCGCGGAATCCCGCGAGCCTACGCGGGCGCGCGAACGAGGGTCAAGCGATTGCGGGGACGCGGGCTACGGGCGCCACGCTGGACGGCTCGCTAGCCCAACAACCGCTCCGCCAACGCGCTCGGGGATTCCCGGCGGTCGGCCAGGGCTGCCAGTGCGGCCTCCCAGGTGCCGGCCGGGGCCTGGGCGCGGAACTGCACCCAGAGCCGCTCGCGCACCAGTGCCTCGAGCCGCTGCTCCAGCCGCACGCGGCGGCGGCGCTCGAGCGTGCCGGTCTCGGTGAGCCAGCCCAGGTGCTCCTCGAACCGGTTCACCAGTTCGCCCACGCCCTCGGCACGCGCGGCGATGGTCATGTGTACCGGGATCGACCAGTCGCTCGTCATGGCGCGCAGGTGCAGCGCCGAGCGGATCGCCTGAGCCGCGCGATCGGCGCCCTCGCGGTCGGCCTTGTTGATCACGAACACGTCCGCGATCTCCATGAGGCCGGCTTTCATGGCCTGCACGGCGTCGCCCGACTCGGGCACCAGCACCACCGCGGTGGTGTCGGCGGTCTGCGCCACCTCGAGTTCGCTCTGCCCCACGCCCACCGTCTCCAGCAAGATGCGATCGAAGCCCGCGGCATCGAGCACGTCGCAGACCTGCGACGTGTGCACCGCCAGACCGCCCATGCTGCCGCGTGTGGCCATGCTGCGGATGAACACGCCGTCGTCTCCCGACAGCTCGATCATGCGCACGCGATCGCCCAAGAGCGCGCCGCCCGAGAACGGGCTCGTGGGATCGACCGCGACCACCGCCACCGTGAGTCCGCGCTCGCGATACTCGCGCGCCAGCTTGGTGACCAGCGTGCTCTTGCCCGCCCCCGGCGGCCCGGTGATGCCCAGCCGGAACGCGCGGCCGGTGCGCGTGAAGCACGCATCGAGCAACTGCGTGGCGTGCGCGTGCTCGTTCTCGACCCACGACAACGCACGCGCGAGCGGCACGCGCTCACCAGCGAGTGTGCGGCGGATCAGTTCTTCGGGCGCGAGATCGTGCATGGTCGTGGGCCGGACGCGCTCGGGGCCCCATCGCGGCGATCGCGACGGGGCCCCGAGTCGAAGCGTCGGGAAAGCGACCCTAGTGGCGCTCCCCGAGAGGGTCAAGATGGTTGCTCACCGCACTCCCCTGCGCGTTCCGATGACACGGGCGGGCCCGGGGCGAGCCTGCAGCGCAGGGCCCGACACACCGGGGG
>JAIOPA010000476.1 GCA_021414165.1 Candidatus Eiseniibacteriota bacterium | reverse complement strand
GATCACGTTCACGATCGTCCAGATGAGCGACTTGCCGAGGAGCTGGTAGAACACCGGCTCCTTCAAGATGAGCACGAACTGCTCGAGCCCCACGAACGAATGGTCGCGGAACCGGTACAGGCTCATGTTCCGGAACGCGAGATAGAAGTTGTAGAGCAGCGGGAACAGCACGACGCCCAGCAGCACGAGCAGTGCCGGAGCCAGCAACAACCAGGGGAAGCGTCGTGGGGCGCGCAGCATGCGGCTACTTCTTCATGCCGGCGATCTGCTGCACCGCATCGGCCTGCATCTGCTTCGCGGCCTCCGCCGGCGTGCGCGAGCCATTCATGACCTGCTGCAGCCCCGGGCGCATGACGTCCCACAGCACGCGCATCTCGGGCACCACGGGCATACGGCGGCCGGTGGCATACCCTTCCTGCGAGGCCTTGAGCACGGGGTCGGCCTGGATCGCCGCGTCGTTCCACGCGTCCTTGTGGCTCGGCAGGATGCCGAGCGTGGTCGCGTCGCGCTTCGTGGCCTCGGGCGAGGTGAGGAACGTGACCAGCTCGATCACGCCCGGCAGCTCGTCAGCCTTCACGTTCACGTTGATCGAGTAGCCCTTGCTCGCGGTCATGGGATGCGCGCGTTCACCGTTCGGCAGTGTCCAGAGCGGCGCGATGCCCACGTCGATGCCGGACTTGCGGTACTTGGACCACGACCACGGGCCGTTCACGATCATCGCGGCCTTGCCCTCGAGGAACAGCGTCTCGGCGATCTGGTAGTCGGACTCCTTGGGCATGACCTTCTGGTTGTTCTTGAGATCCGCGAGGTAGCCGAGCGCGTCGCGCATGGCCGGCGTATCCAGCGACGGCTCGCCCTGCGCGTCCATGACCCAGCCGCCGTAGCCGGCCAGGAACGGTGCCAACCAGTAGGGCTCGGCCACGTTCATGGCGAAGCCGTAGCGGCCGTCCTTGGTCTGCGCCTTGGCGGCGGCCAGGAACTCGGCGTGCGTGGTGGGAGCGGTGGACACGAGCGCCTTGTTGTAGACCAGCATGAGATGATTACCGACCTGGTCAGGCGCCGACCACAGGTGGCCGTTCAGCGTGTCGAGCGCCTGCGGCACGAAGCGGTCGAAGAAGCCCTGCGGCAGCGTCTCATCGAGCGGTTTGATGAGCTGCAGCAGCGAGAGCGGGCCGACCTGATCCGACGGTCCGAAGATGAGCTGCGGGCCCGCGCCACCGGCGGCCGCGGTCTGGAACTGCTGGCGCAGGTTCTCGGTGTCGTAGCTCACGGCGCTCAGCTTGAGGCCAGGATGCGTCTTGCCGTAGTCCGCCAGATTCGCATCGAGCCGCGTGCGCTCCTCGGGGTCCATCTGCACCCACACCACGATCTCCTGCGGGCCTGCGGGCTTCTTGCCACCGCACGAGGCGAGGGAGAGGGCGAGCAGCGCGAGCGGCAGGAACCGGCGGAACGAGGCGAGCGACCGCATGAAGGAGCCTCCGGAGACGGGGACCGGCACGGCGCCAGGCAGCGCGGCGCATCGACCGGGCAGACGACAGGGCAGACGATAGGGCACGGGCGCGCCGTGGCATCAGCGCAAGAGCGGCCGCAGATTCCCACGCCATCCCGAATGGGCGCAAGACCTTCGGTGGGGGCAGGCGGGCCATGTCCGGGTTGCCGGTAGCGACGCGCTGTCGGCTGGGGCTGGCACGCGGAGCGGCCGATATCCTATGATGTTGGTCCGGAGGGGGTCGCTCGTGGGTCGAAGCTCGGGCTCGCGGTGGCTCCACAACCTGAATCGATCCCGATGGGTCACCGGCTCGTCGCGGTCCTCACACAGGAGTCCCGTCATGTCCTCGCCCCGTAACTCGGTGCGCCTCGACGTCAGCGCGCGCCAGCCCCGTACCTTCGACGCCCCGCGCCTCCCGGACGGCCATCGCGCCCCGGTGAGCAGCTTCTTCGGCCGGCACGTCCTCGACCTCATCAAGCTGCGTGAGAAGTTGCCGCGCGAGGTCTACAACGCGCTGCTCTCCACGCTGCGTCACGGCACACCGCTCACGCGCGAGGTCGCCGACACGGTGGCCTCGGTCGCGCGCGACTGGGCCGTCTCGCACGGCGCCACGCATTTCACGCACTGGTTCCAGCCCATGACCGGCCTCACGGCCGAGAAGCACGACAGCTTCGCCGATCTCAATGTGCAGATGCAGGGCGAACTGCGCGTGCTCGAGAAGTTCTCGGGCTCGCAGCTCTGGCAGAGCGAGCCGGACGCCAGCTCGTTCCCCTCGGGTGGCATGCGCAGCACGTTCGAGGCGCGTGGCTACACGGCGTGGGATCCGTCGAGCCCCATGTTCCTGGTCGAGAGCACGAACGGCCGTACGCTGTGCATCCCGAGTGCGTACATCAGCTATCACGGCCACTCGCTCGATCATAAGACGCCGCTCCTGCGCTCGATCGAGGTGCTGTCCAAGCACGCGACCGCGTTCCTCAAGCTGTTGGGCGATGTCGACGTGAAGTCGGTGTCGACCACGCTCGGCTGCGAGCAGGAGTACTTCCTGGTCGATCGAGCGCACCACGCGCTGCGTCCCGATCTGGTGCTCACCGAGCGCACGCTGCACGGCGCCTCGTCGGCGCGCCATCAGCAGTTCGAGGATCACTACTTCGGTACGATCCCGGCCCGTGTCCTCGCGTTCATGGAGGAGATGGAATACGAGATGTACCGGCTCGGGATCCCGGTGCGCACGCGCCACAACGAGGTCGCGCCCATGCAGTTCGAGATGGCGCCGATCTTCGAGGACGTGAACCTGGCGAACGACCACAACGTGCTTGCCATGGACGTGGCGCGCCGTGTCGCACTGCGCCATGACTTCGTGTGCGTGCTGCACGAGAAGCCGTTCGCGGGCATCAATGGCAGCGGCAAGCACTGCAACTGGTCCATGGCCACCGACCGTGGCGAGAACCTGCTCGATCCGGGCAAGACGCCGCACCAGAACCTGCGCTTCCTCGCGTTCTTGGCCGTCTGCCTCAAGGCCGTGCATGACCACTCGGTGCTGCTGCGCTGGTCGGTCTCGGGCGCGAACAATGACCTGCGTCTCGGCGCCAACGAGGCGCCGCCGGCGATCCTGTCGGCGTTCGTGGGCCAGCAGCTCACGGACATCATCGAGCGCCTCATGAAGGGCGAGGCGGCCAAGGATCCCGAGCACTTCATGCTCGAGATGGGCGTGGGCAAGCTGCCCGCGGTCGCCAAGGACAACAC
>JAIOPA010000475.1 GCA_021414165.1 Candidatus Eiseniibacteriota bacterium | reverse complement strand
TGCGCGAGGACACGATCATCGCGGCCTCCTGCATCCTGCCGCTCTCGAGCAATCCGCTCACCGCCATCTCGCTGGGCACACGCCATCGCGCGGCCCTCGGCTTGTCCGAAGAGACCGACGCGGCCGTGATCGTGGTGAGCGAGCAGACGGGTGCCATCTCGGTGGCGCATCGCGGCGTGCTGTACTCGCGCCTCGACGAGGGCCAGTTGCGCAGCGAGCTGTCGCGCATCTTCCGCATCCGGCCTCAGGATGACGCGGCCGCAGCGGCTGCGGCGGCCGAAGCGCCCAAGGTCGCGGGCTGAGTTGAACGCGCCGCGCATCAGTCGCGTCACGGCGGGATCGCTCAAGCGATTGCTCGATTGCGAGCGCCGGCTGTGGCTGTCGGAGCATGGCCGCGGGCATGCCGCACCACGCAGCGACCACGACGAACTGCTGGGCGGTAAGAGCAAGTCGCTCGAGGAGCGTATGGCGCTCGAGGGCGAGATGGTCGGGCCGGTCATGTCGGGCGGCGTGACTTTTGAGCAAGCCGCGGCGGAGACGCTGCGGCTCCTGCGCGAGACGCGTGCCTCCATCCGGCGGCCGATCCTGCTGTCGCCCGATGGCAAGCTGTCGGCCTCGCCGGGGTTCATCATCCGAGAGGGCGACGCGCTGGTGATCCGCGACGTGCGCCTGGCGCACCGTCCCGAGAAGAAGCGCGAGCATCGCGTGCGCACGTCGTTCGCGGGCTGGCTCGCGCACAAGCTCACCGGGCTCGAGATCGCGCGGCTCGAGATCGTGAATGGTCTGGGGCAGACGGTCGTCATCGCGCCCGAGCCCGCCGAGGAACTGGAAGCGCTCGCGAACCGTGCGCTCGAGCTGATCGGCGATTCGCCCGAGCCCACCGTGCTCATGGCGCATTCGCATTGTCAGGACTGCGATCACTACGCGCACTGCTGGGATCAGGCCGAGGCCGATCGCCGCGTCGAGGTGCTGCCCGCGGTCACGCGCCGGCGCGCCGAACTGCTGCACGCCATGGACGTGCGCACGTTCGATCAACTCGCGACGATGAAAGAGCCGCAGCTCGAGCATCGCGAGCTACGCGATGCCGCGAAGATCCTGCTGGTGGAAGCACGAGCATGGTCGAGCGGCGAACCGGTATGGATGAAGGACCCTGGCCTGCCGTTGAACCGTCCCATCGTGTGGTTCGACATCGAGTCCGATGCCGATGGCGAGCGCGCCAACGTGCCCGTGTACCTATGGGGCATTGCCGTGGACGCCAAGGGCAGCACGCTCGACGACACGCAGCGCCCGCCGTTCGAGCCGATCATGGCCGAACTGACGCGCGCGGGTGACCGCGATGCGTGGGAGCGATTCGTGAAGCGCGCGCTCGAGGTGCACGAGCAGCACCCGAACGCCGTGTGGGCGCACTGGCACAACGCCGAGCCCATGTGGATCGATCGCTACACCGCGCGTTACGGCGCGCCGCAGGCATTTCTCGACACCGTGCGCACCTCCGGTGCGCTGTTCGATCTACATCAGGCGTTCGAACGCAGCGTGCGCATGCCGGTGCGCGGTACGTCGGTGAAGTTGGTCGCGCCATGGCTCGGCTTCCACTGGAGCAACCCCAACGCCGACGCCGAGTGGTCGACCGCCATGCTGCACCGCGCTCACCGCACCCAGGACCCGGCGCAGCGCCAGGCGATCCTGGACGAGGTCGCGCGCTACAACGCCGACGACCTGTGGGCCATGCGCATCGTGTGGCGCTGGCTGGCGGCGAACCGGCCGCGGTAGCCGCCCGCTCGGGGCCCGCTTGACAGCCCCCCGCGGCCTCCCTAACTTGCCGTGTCCGCGGGGGTTCCGCGGCTCCCCCGGGAGCCGGCGGCCGACCCGCCAAGTGCTTGCGAATGCGACGGGAAGCTGGAATCCCGGCCCGCCCGCGCGCATCCGAGCAGGCACACCGCACACCGACTTTTGCCAGGGTAGCTCAGTGGTAGAGCAGGGGACTCATAAGCCCTTGGTCGGGAGTTCAACTCTCCCTCCTGGCACCATCTCCGGGCGCCGGGGCGACTTCGCCCCGGCCACCCTCACCCGGCGCGACGCCCCGCGCGTTCGCGCCCGAGGCGTCCGGCCCCGCACCGCGGAGGTCCCGTGAAGCCCGCGCCGCGCGCACGCCTCCGCCGCGTCGAGCCGATCGTGCGCCGTGCGCTGCGCGCCGCGCCTGCGCTGCGCCCCGGCGACACACTGCTGGTGGCGGTGAGCGGTGGCGCGGACTCGGTCGCGATGCTCTGCGCGCTGCACTCGCTCGCGCACGAACATGGCCTGCAACTGCACGCCGCGCATCTGAATCATGGCCTGCGTGGTCGAGCGGCCGATGCCGATCGCGCGCACGTCGCCGCACTCTGCGAGAAACTCGCGGTGCCGTTCTCGACCGCGCGGATCGCGGGCGAAACGCGCATGCGAGCGCGTGGCCTGAGCGGCGAGGCAGGCCTGCGCACGTTGCGGCGCGAGTGGTTGGTGCGCGTGGCCAAGCGCGTGAATGCGCGTGCCATCGCCACCGCGCACACCGCCGACGATCAACTCGAGACGCTGTTGCTGCGGCTCGCGCGCGGCACAGGCCTCACCGGTGCCGCCGGCATGCGCGCCTGGCGCGGGCGCTGGTGGAAGCCGTTGCTCGAGGCCACCCGCGCCGATCTCGAGGCCGATCTCACCCAGGCGGGCATCGCGTGGCGCGATGACGCCAGCAATGCGACGCGCGACTACACGCGCAATCGCATCCGCCACGACGTGGTGCCCGCGCTGCTCGATGCCATGGGCACCGCCGGGTCGGCGAGCGCTCCCGCACGCCGGGCAGGCCTGGCGCGCCGCGCGCAGGCGCTGGCGATCGAGTTGGGCAGCGCCGCGCGGCTCGCCGAGCGCGCCGCCGCCCGCGCCCACCAGCG
>JAIOPA010000474.1 GCA_021414165.1 Candidatus Eiseniibacteriota bacterium | reverse complement strand
ACCACCACCGGCCGTGAACGTGGCGCCACCGTCGATGGAACGCGCGAACACGCGCGAGCACGTGCCGTTGCCGGCGCCACCGATCAGGATCACGTTGGCATCGATCGGGCTGATCGCCACGGGCAGGTCATAGAAGCACTGACCGCCGCAGTAGCCACCGCCACCGGCGAGCTTGGCCGACCACGTCACACCACCATCGATCGACACGCGGAGCGCGCCGAAGCTGGTGGTCACCGCGCACGTGGTGCCGGCGCGGCTCTCGCCCGAGCCCAGCAGGATGCGCGGGCCCCCGGCCGTGGTGGACGCGAACGTGCCACGCGCGTTCGCCGTCGGAGTGGCGAAGGTCTGCACGAACGTGGGGACCGGCGCCTTGGCCGTGGTGGTGCGGTAGATGCCGCCGTTACCCGCGGCGACCGCGCCCTGCGCCCAGCACACGATGGTGTTGCCGGTCGCATCGGCCGGGTCGTAGATCATGTCCTGGATCGGGGCGTTGCCGCTGACGTCCGGCGCGATCGAGGCCGCGGCCGTGACCGTGAGCTTCGAGAACGACGGGCTCGCCGACGTGGCGTTGGTGCTGCGGTAGATGCCACGCAGCGCCGAGACCGGCGGCGACGGCGCGAACGCCTCGTTGAACAGACCACCGATACCGCTCGTGGTGCTGCAGAACACGATCGCAGGATCGGCCGGATCCACGAGGACCTTGCTGATCGAGCGGCCGGTGAACGTCTTGGCGCCGATGATGTCGGTGGTCGGCGTCGGGTTGAACGGGCCGCTCACCGTGGGCGTGGTGTTGGCGCCGTCGATGCGATAGAGACCCAGGCCGAAGTAGCTATCGGCCGAGCCGTTCGCCTCGCCCGTGCCCACATAGAGGATGCTGCGGTCCGACGGTGCGAGCGCCAGCGCGCCGATGGCGAGCGTGGCCTGCTGATCGAACAGCGGCGTCCAGTTGAGACCACCGTCGAACGAGCGCCACACGCCGCCCTGTGCGAGGCCCACGTACACGAGGTTCGCGTCGGTCGGGTCCACCACGATGGCCGTGACACGGCCGCTCACCGGGGTCGAGATCGTCGTGGTCTGGCCGTTCGGGATCGGGAACGGGCCCATGGCCGACCAGGCGCTGGCCGAGATGAACGGGGCCTGCTGGCCGCGCTGCTTCTTCATGAGCTCCACGCCCGCGGCACGGCCGGCGTTGATCTGATCGATCGTCGCGCCGTCGAAGCGCCGCAGCATCGCCTCACCACGGGCGCGCAGGTAGGCTTCCTTCTCGATCGGCTCGCCCAGGATACCGGTGGGCAGATCGGGGTCGTCATCGATCGGCGTGGCGATAGCCGGGGCCGGGCTGGCCTTGGCGGGCGCCTTGGCAGCGGACGCGACGCCCGCGAGCGCGAGGATCGAGAGTGAGGCGAGGAGCAGGAGTGACCAGCGCTTCATCGGAGACCTCCCTGACGTGCTGAAGCAGGCAGACGTCTGGAGTCCCGGAGAGATGGGGCTCAAGGGCGCGCGGCCTGCGGAGACAAGGCACACGCCGCGGTCGAGCGGTGCGCACCTGGAGAACCGCCCTCGGTGCGCGGCAGGCGGCATCGTCACGCGTGGGGCATGCGGGAGGATGTGATGGCCGTCGTGCTCGGGGGGACCCGAGGAAACTAGGGCCCTGACGCGGGCCTGACAACAGGAATTGCAGCAAAGCGCCCGGAATCTTGCACCAAAGTGGCTGCAACGGGGACGGGCGCGCCGCGACCCCGCAGGACCACCTGCCCGACGGTCTACGCCTCGACGCCGCTCTCGAGTGGGGTGTCGATGGCGAGCGCGCGGCGGATCGTGTCCGGGTCGTAGCCGCGGCGGGCGAGCAGCGCGTACAGACGCTGGCGCTGCACGTGCGGTTCGAGCTTGGCGTAGCGGCGCCGCGCCTGCGCGACGAGCTTGGATGCGGAGTCGGTCTCGGCGGGCGCAGTGCCCCGCGCGACCAGCAGCTCGCGCGCCTTCTCGATGTCGTCCTTGGAGACGCCCTTGTGCTCGAGTTCCTGCTGCAGCCGGCGCCAACCCGATGGCCTGCGGCCCCATCGGCCCGACAGCCAGGCGCGGGCGTACTCGGCATCGTCGACCAGGCCGACCTCGGTGAGGCGATCGAGCACCGGTGCGATGACCGAGGCGATATGGCCCTTGTCGCGGAGCTTCTGCTCGAGCTCGACTCGCGTGCGCAGCGAGCGCTCGAGGATCTTGAGCGCATCCTCGCGGCAGTTGTCGGGCTCGCTCACGAACCCCTCGGCGACTTCATTCGGGCGGCGGCGTGTACGCATGCGCACCTCTGGCTGGGGGCAGTGGGAACGGCAGGAGCAACCGGCGCTGCGGCGATGTCACGCAGCGGTGGCACGACGCACATGGGGCGGCCACTCGGCCGCCCCATGGCGTGCGACTTACTTGCGGCGGTCGGCGCCGGCTGCGACCGCGACCGGACGGGCGGGCGTGATGCCCGGCGTGCCGTTCGTGGCGCCGTTGCCGTTGGCCGCGGGGGCCGCGGCAGGCGCACCCGCCACCTTGAGACCGATGAGCGGGAACAGCTTCGCCTCGATCTTGTTGCGGATGTCCGCGTGCTCCTTGAGGAACATGCGCGTGTTCTCACGGCCCTGGCCCAGACGCTCGTCACCGAAGCTGAACCACGTGCCGGCCTTGTTGATGACGCCCTTGTCGACCGCGAAGTCGATGAGTTCGCCCTCACGCGAGATGCCCTGGTTGTAGAGGATGTCGAACTCGGCCTCGCGGAACGGAGCGGCGACCTTGTTCTTGACGACCTTGACCTTGGTGCGGTTACCCACGGCCGTCTCGCCTTCCTTGAGCGTCTGGATGCGGCGGATGTCGAGGCGCACGGAGGCGTAGAACTTGAGCGCACGGCCACCGGCGGTCGTCTCGGGGTTACCGAACATGACGCCGATCTGCATACGGATCTGGTTGATGAAGATGACCGTGGTGTTGCTCTTGTTGATGGAGCCCGTGAGCTTGCGGAGCGCCTGCGACATGAGGCGGGCCTGCAGACCGACGTGCGAATCGCCCATCTCGCCCTCGATCTCGGCACGCGGCACGAGTGCGGCGACCGAGTCGATGACCACGATGTCGACGGCGCCCGAGCGCACGAGCGTGTCACAGATCTCGAGCGCCTCTTCGCCGGTGTCCGGCTGCGAGACGTGCAGGTTCGCGATGTCCACACCGAGCTTGGCGGCGTAGTTGGAATCGAGCGCATGCTCGGCATCGATGAACACCGCGCTGCCGCCGTTCTTCTGGGCGTTGGCGATGATCGTGAGCGCGAGCGTGGTCTTGCCCGACGACTCCGGCCCGTAGATCTCGATGATGCGGCCGCGCGGCACACCGCCCACACCGAGCGCCATGTCGAGGCCGATGGAGCCGGTCGACGTGACCTCGATCTCGGGGGCGAAGTTGCCCTCGCCCAGCTTCATGATGGAGCCCTTGCCGAACTGCTTCTCGATCTGCTGCAGAGCGAGGTCGAGGGCCTTGGACCGTTCCTTGGCGTTCGGCGGCGGGTTGAAGTTCATGGTCTGCGTCTCCTTACACAGGGGCTGCGTCTCGAGTGCGGGGATACGGTGGAGCTGCGGGGCCGTGGGGCCATCCCGATGCGTGGCCGTACTGGGGACGAGGGGCATACTACACATTTGAGCAGTAGCCGGGAAGGGAAATCTTTCATGGCCCGTAGCACCACGTATTCCCAACGACTTAGCGGCGCGCGGTTACTTCAGTTCGGCCGTCGAGAGCACTTCATAGCGCGCCCCGCCGGGCCCCAGGGCACTCTGGACCAGGGCCAGCGTGTCGATCTGGAAGCGCGCTTCGGGGCTCGGGGCATCGAGCAGCCGGCCGGTCCAATCCCCCGCCGTGCGCACCCGGCCCACCGTGAGGTGCGGCTCGAACGTCTCGTCGGCGGGCTCGAAACCCTTGCGGCGCAGCGCCTGCTCGAGCGTCTCCGACATGAGCCGCATGGCCTCGGCACCCTGCAGGAGCCCCAGCCACAGCACGCGCGCCCGCTTGGCCGCCGGGAACGCCCCGAAGCCACCGAGTGCCGCGCCAAAGCGGGTATGGGCGCGCGCCGTGATGCGCAGCGCGTCCTCGGCATGCGGACGGGCCTCAGCGTCGCACTCGCCCAGGAAGCGCATGGTGAAGTGCAGGTTCTCGGGGCGCACCCACGAGACCTTTTCGTCGGAAGCACGGAGCGGCGCGGTGGCCTCGTGGGCGACGCGCTGCACATGGGCGGGCGGGAACACGGCGATGAAAAGACGCATGGCGAGTACTAGTCTACACTCCCGCCGCGCATGACACCCGACCCTCGTCAGCCGCTCGAGCCCACGCCGCGTTTTGAAGGCGGCCCGCCC
>JAIOPA010000473.1 GCA_021414165.1 Candidatus Eiseniibacteriota bacterium | reverse complement strand
CGGAACGGCCCCTTGGGGTCGCCCGACGGTGCCGGGATGTCGGCGATCACCTGCTCGAGCAGGTCCGCCACACCCACACCGGTCTTGGCGCTGATCCGGCACACCTTCTCGGCCGGCACACCCGCAACGTGCTCGACCTCGAGCGCGATCTCGTCGGGACGGGCCGCCGGCAGGTCGATCTTGTTGATCGCACCGACGATGGCCAGGTTCTGGTCCTTCGCGAGGAAGTAGTTGCTGAGCGTCTGCGCCTCGATGCCCTGCGACGCGTCGACCACGAGGATCGCGCCCTCACAGGCCGCGAGCGCACGCGAGACCTCGTACGTGAAGTCGACGTGGCCGGGCGTGTCGATGAGGTTCAGCTCATAGAACTGCCCGTTCTTCGACTGGTACTCCATGGCGATCGCGTGCGACTTGATCGTGATGCCCTTCTCGCGCTCCAGGTCCATGTCGTCCAGGACCTGCGCCTTCATCTGCTGCGGCGTGAGGGTATGCGTGATCTCGAGCAGCCGGTCCGCCAGCGTGCTCTTGCCATGGTCGATATGCGCAACGATGCAGAAGTTACGGATGTTCGAAAGCTTGGTATCGCTCAAAAGTGCCGCCGCAGGAGAAGCCGCACGCCGGTCCCGTTGCCACTCCCTTGCGGGAGCGATCCGGGGCCGCCGGGCAGAGCCGGGTCATTCTGGAACTCCACGTCGAAACCGCGGAAGTTCGCGTCCACATAAGCATCGATGATGGCGTAGGCCACGACCGCACCGAGGATCCACTGCCTCCCCAAGCGCTGGTTGAACCGGTCATTGTACTCAATCAGGAGGCGATCGCGCTCGGCCCCCGCCGGGAGCGGTTGAATGCGCGCCACCAATGCGTCGAGATCGCGGCTATCGCGCACGATCTGCGAGATGATGTAGCCCTCGCCCGCCGCCACTCCGATGGCCTTGAACCACGCGCCATTATGCAGCTGGCCCCAGCCCGGGACGAGCAGCGAGCGCGCCATGACGAAGCGCGGCTGCTCATGCCAGGGCTGGCGCTTGGCCGTGTCGGCCTTGGCCTCGGCCTTGCGCCCGCCGACCACGTCGACACGCTCGACCGGCGGGCTATCGCTGGCCTGCGCACGAGCATTTCCGGCAAGCGCCAGCGACAGCACGACCCCTAGACAGGCCACGACCTGACGGGTCCGGCGGCCGAGCCTGACGAGGCCTTGCAATGGCGGGAACGCGTGGGAATCGAACCCACCCCGGACACCGAAGGTGCCCGGCACGAGGATTTGAAGTCCTGGGGGACCACCAGATCCCATTCGCTCCCGCATCATGAACGTCCCTTATCGGAGACCAACACCACCGCATGCTTCGCACGCCGCTTGGCCACGCCCACCGGCCGCACGCTCACGCGCCGGCGGCGGAGCGCCTGCTCGAACGCCAGCGCGCGCCGCGCGGGCACGGCCACCAGTAGACCGCCCGAGGTCTGCGGATCGTACAACGCGTCGCGCATCGGCGTGGCGAGCCCGCCCTCGTCGACCGACGGGCCATAGAACTCGCGATTGCGCGCGAGCCCACCCGGCATGACACCCGCGGCTGCGAACTCGAGCACGCGCGGCAGGAACCAATCGGCCTCGGGCATGAGTTCGAGCGTCACGTTCGACGCATCGGCGACCTGCGAGGCATGCCCCAGGAACCCGAACCCGGTCACGTCGGTCGCACCCTTGGAGCCCGCGGCCACCGCGGCCTCGGAAGCCGCACGGTTGAGCGTGGTCATGTGCTTCGTGAGCCGCTTCGTGGACGCCGGGTCGAGCTTACCCTGCTTGAGTGCCGTGGCCAGGATGCCCGTGCCGATCGGCTTCGTGAGGTACAAGCGGTCGCCCGCACGCACGCCATTGTTGAGCAGCAGCTGCTTGCGCTTGGCCACGCCGGTCACGGCATAGCCGAACTTGAGTTCGGGATCGCGCACCGAGTGCCCGCCCACCACGCTCGTGCCGGCCTGGCGCATGATGTCGAGCCCGCCCTGTAGCACCTGCGCGATCACCTCGGGCGCCAGCGCCTTCTCGGGCGCACACAGCATGGCGAGTGCGGTGAGCGGCCGTGCGCCCATGGCGTACACGTCCGACAACGAGTTGGCCGCGGCGATGCGGCCGAAGTCATACGGGTCGTCCACGATCGGTGTGAAGAAGTCGATCGTCTGCACCAAGGCCTCGCCCTTGCCATGCGCGAACACACCCGCGTCATCGAGCGTGGAGGCATCGACGAGCACGCGCTTGTCGCGCGGGGGCTGGTGCAGCAGGTCGAGAGCATGTCGCAGGTCCGCCGGACCCAGCTTGGCTGCTCAACCCGCACACGCCACCTGCGCGGTGAGTTGGATCTCGATCCGGCGGCGGGCGTTCATGCGTGGACGATGCGCTCCGGGAACCGGACGCGCGTCAGGAGCCGGATCAGAGGTCGCGACCCACGGCAACGCACTCGATCTCGACGCGAGCAGCCTTGGGCAACCCGGCGGCCGCGATCGTGGTGCGAGCAGGCGGCGTGGCACCGAACGCGGCGCCATAGACCTCGTTCATGGCCGCGAAGTCCGCCATGTCGGCCAGATAGACCGTGGTCTTGACGACATCGGCGAGCGTGAGTCCCGCACCGCGCAGCACGGCCGTGAGGTTCTGCATGACGCGTGCGGTCTGCTCCTTCACCCCACCGGCCACCAACTCGCCCGTGGCGGGGTCGATGCCGACCTGCCCCGACGTGTACACGAGCTTCTGGCCGCCATGCAGACGCACGACCTGCGCCTGCGAGTAGGGTCCGATCGCCTTGGGCGCGTCATCGACGTGAAGTGCACTCTTCATGATGGATCGCTCCTGCGTCACTCGACGGTGACGCTCTTGGCCAGGTTGCGGGGCTGATCGACGTCGCAGCCACGTGCCACGGCGATGTCGTAGGCGAGCAACTGCAACGGGATCACCGACAGGATCGGCTGCAGCATGGGGATCGTGGCCGGCACGTAGATCACGTGGTCGGCGCGCGACTGGATCTCGGTGTCACCCTCGGTCGCGATGGCGATGATGCGGCCCTTGCGCGCGCGCACCTCCATCATGTTGCTCACGATCTTCTCGTAGGCCGAGTCGCGCGTGCCGATGAACACGACCGGCATGTTCTCGTCGATGAGCGCGATGGGCCCATGCTTCATCTCGGCCGCGGGGTAACCCTCGGCGTGGATGTACGAGATCTCCTTGAGCTTGAGCGCCCCTTCGAGCGCGACCGGGAAATGGAACCCACGCCCCAGGTAGATGAAGTTGTCGTGCTTGGTATAGAGCTCGGCGATCTTCTTGATGTGCTCGCGGCCCTCGAGCGCCTTCTGGATCTTGTCCGGCAGCGCGGTGAGTTCGCGGGCGACCTCGATGCCGTAGTCGCGCGACATGCCGCGGAGCCGGCCCAGCACCAGCGTGAGCAACGACAGCACCGTGACCTGGCTCGTGAACGCCTTGGTGGAGGCCACGCCGATCTCGGGGCCGGCATGGATGTACACACCGCCATCGGACTCGCGTGCGATGGTGGAGCCGACCACGTTCACGATGCCGAGCACCTTGGCACCGCGGCGGCGCGCCTCGCGCATGGCCGCCAGCGTATCGATGGTCTCGCCCGACTGCGAGATGACGAGCACGAGCGTGCCCTCATCGAGGATCGGGTTGCGGTAGCGGAACTCCGAGGCGTACTCGACCTCGACCGGGATCCGCGCGAACTCCTCGAGCATGTACTCGCCGATCAAGCCGGCGTGCCACGACGTGCCGCAGCCCAGGATGATGATGCGGCGCACATCACGCAGCTGCTCGCTCGTGAGATTGAGTCCGCCGAGGCGCGCCAGACCCTCGTCGATCAGGAGCCGGCCGCGCGTGGCGTTCCGCACCGCGTCGGGCTGCTCCATGATCTCCTTGAGCATGAAGTGCTCGTAGCCGCCCTTCTCGATCTGGGACAGGTCCCAGTCGACGTCATGCACTTCCTTCTCGACCAACTCGTGCGCGATGGTGGCGGTGTGGAAGCCATCGGGCGACAGCACGGCCATCTCGCCATCGTCCAGATAGATGACCTGGCGCGTGTGCTCGACGATCGCCGCCACGTCGGAGGCCAGGTAGTACTCGCCATCGGCGATGCCCACGACCATGGGGCTGCCGTTGCGCGCGCCCACGATGACGCCGGGCTCGGAGTTGCTCATGACCACGAGCCCGTAAGTGCCTTCGACGTCGCGCAGCGCCGCACCCACGGCG
>JAIOPA010000467.1 GCA_021414165.1 Candidatus Eiseniibacteriota bacterium | reverse complement strand
GAGGCCGTTGGTGCACAGGTGCGCCGCACCTTCGCGGATCACCTCGCTGCCGCACACGGGGCACTTCATGGGCAGCTCGAAGCGCTTCGTGCCGCTGGGGCGCTTGTCGAGCAGTACCTCGACCACCTCGGGGATCACATCGCCGGCGCGGCGCACGCGCACGGTGTCGCCGATGCGCACGTCCTTGCGGTCCAGTTCATCTTGATTGTGCAGCGTGGCGCGGCTCACGGTGACGCCGCTCACGTCGACGGGCTTGAGTTGTGCGACCGGCGTGAGCTTACCCGTGCGGCCCACCTGCACCACGATGTCCTGCACCAATGTGATCTCTTCGCGCGGCGGGAACTTGAACGCCACCGCCCAGCGCGGCGAGCGCGAGCGCATGCCGAGCCGAGTCTGTGCGGCGCGGTCGTCGACCTTGATCACCACGCCGTCGATCTCGTAGGGCAGCTCGTCGCGACGCGCCATGAGGTCGGCGTGGAACGTGATGGCCTCGGCCAGACCCTCGCAGCGCTTGACCCCGGACTCCACGTGGAAGCCCCAGGCCCGCAGCGCATCCAGCATGGACTGCTGCGTGGGGAAGGGCGTCTTGCCTTTCGCAGGCGCTTCAAAGTGCATGATGTCGTAAGCGAAGAAGTCGAGCCGGCGGCTGGCCGTGATGCTGGTGTCGAGCTGGCGCACGGTGCCGGCGGCGGCGTTGCGGGCGTTGGCGAACGGCTCGCTGCCGGCCTCGAGCAGGCGCTTGTTGAGCTCGTCGAACGCCGAGAGCGGAATGAGCACCTCGCCGCGGATGGCCACCACGCCCTTGGCGGGCGGGCCGTCGTTGAAGCGCAGCGGGATCGCGCGCACGGTGCGCAGGTTGTCGGTCACATCCTCGCCGACCTCGCCGTCGCCGCGCGTGGAACCGCGCACGAAGACGCCGTCCTCGTACACGAGTTCAATCGAGAGCCCGTCGAATTTGGGTTCGGCCATGTACGCCACGGCGGCCGCGAACAGGCCCTCGTCGAGCCCCAGGCCCTTGCGCACGCGCTCGTCGAACTCCTCGACCTCGCTCTGCTGCATGAGCGAGTCGAGCGACAAGAGCGGCTTCACGTGCTTGATCTTCTTGAACCCCTCGCGCAGGCCACCGCCCACACGCTGCGTGGGGGAGTCGCTGGTGCGTAGCTCGGGGTGCTCGGCCTCGAGCGCGATCAGCTCCTTCATGAGCTTGTCGTAGGCCGCATCGGCAATGGTCGGATTATCGAGCACGTAGTAGGCGTGATCGTGCGCGCGGATCTCCGCGGCCAGCTCGGCGTGGCGCTTGGTGGCAGTCGCCTTGCTCATGCGCTCGTGCCCGAGAGCTTCAGGATGCGCGCGAAGTGCTCGGGTGTGAGCGGCACCACGGAGAGGCGCGAGATGCGCACCAGGTCCGTGGTGGCGAGCACGGTGTCGGCCTTGAACGCGGCGAGCGGCACCGGCTTGGCCAGCGGCTTCGTGGGGACCAGGTCGACCACGACCCGCTTGGGGTCGTCGAGCTTGGGATCGGCATACGCGCCGCGCTTCACGCTGGCGAGTGCCACCGCCGACTTCTCGTTGCCCGTGTGGTACACGACCACGACGTCGCCGGGCACGATCTTGCGCAGGTGGATGAGCGCGGTCGCGTTGGCGACGCCTTCCCACACCGCGCGCTTGTCGCGCACGAGGTCGGCGTAGGAGTATTCCGAGGGTTCGGTCTTGAAGAGCCAGTGGGCCATAGACCTGCGAAGTTAGCCCCGCTGGGCCCGCCCTACAAGGAGTCTGGAATGCCCCTGCAGACGTTGCACTGGGCCGCGCTGGCCGCGGTCATCCCGGTGCTGGTGGTGTACGCCGACACGCCGTTCCGCACCTTCGGCCAGCGCTTCAAGGCGCACCGTGGCGCCGAGCGGCTGGTGCTGTTCTCGATCGAGCTGAACCTGCTGCTGCTGTGGGCGCTCACCAAGTTGCTGCTCATGCGCGACGCCACGCTGGTGCCCGCGCCCTACGCGCAGCTGCTGGCCCTGCTCGGCGTAGTGCTGGCGTGGGCCGGTGCGGCGCTCGCGGTGTGGGCGCGCCTCACGCTCGGCAGGTGGTTCTCGGGCACGTTCGGCGTGAAGCACGACCACGAGCTCATCACGAGCGGCCCGTACGCGCTGGTGCGCCACCCCATGTACACGGGCTTCGTGTTGCTGGCCATGGCCCAGGGCCTCGCATGGAACAGCGCGGTCACGCTGGGCTTCGGCCTCATGTACCTGCTGCCGTTCTGGATGCACACGATCATCGAGGAACAGATGTTCGCGACCCACTTCGGTGATGCATGGGCGGCGTACAAGGCACGCGTGCCGAGGTTGATCCCGGGGATGGATCCGAAGATCTGAGGCGACGTGTGGCCAGTTCACTCGCCCCGGGGCGATTGGCACATCTTCCGAGCTCCTCACGGCCGCGCTCAACCGTTCCCGGTTCGACGATCGCGGTTGCGGACACCTGCCGCTGCCGCGGAGGCGGGGGGTACTATCCTCGTGGGGCCCCGTCGCTTCGCTCCAGCCCCACTGCGTCGTACCCCCA
>JAIOPA010000466.1 GCA_021414165.1 Candidatus Eiseniibacteriota bacterium | reverse complement strand
CACGAGCAGCACCGTGTCGATGCCTTCGCGATCGAGTGCGGCCCACACCTCGGGCGATTCCTCGGGCGGCAGGTCGCTCAGGATCACGGCGTCCACACCGGCCACGCGGGCTTCCTTGGCGAACGCGTCGGCGCCGATGCGCACGATCGGGTTCGCATACGTCATCACGACCACGGGCACCTGCGACGTGGCGCGGAAGAGGCGCACCAGCTCGAGCACGTCGCGCACGCCGACGCCTTTACGCAGTGCCCACTCGCTCGCACGCTGGATATCGGGACCATCGGCGATCGGGTCCGAGAACGGCACACCGACCTCGATGGCCAGTGCGCCCGCGCGCTCGAACGCCTGCATCATCGCGAGCGACGCATCGAGCGATGGGTATCCGGCGGTGATGAACGGGATGAGTCCGGTGGCACCAGAACGCGCGGCGAACGCCGACGACAGCCGGGATGAGCTCAAGCGCGCGTCAGTACGGATAGCCGAACGCGTCGACGCCCTGGCCCTGACGGCCCCACGGCCCGTAGCCGTAGTTGCCGTAGCCGTACTGCAGCGGCGAGCGCACGTCGCGCATCTCGACCCGGAACATCGTGTTGCGGCTCGGCTGCCACGTGAGGTTCAAGCCTTCCAGGAAGAACGGATTCTGGGACTTGGCGGAGTTGGGGCCGAACGAGGTGCCGAGGCTCACGCCCAGCGTGACAGGCGCCTTGAACTGGTACGTGAGGCTCGTCACACCCAGACCGTCGGCGCCACCATTGAAGCCGGTGCCGAACGAGACCGTGGAGGCGAGCTTCAAGCGCTTGGGATCGAACCATGACGCGGGGCGCGCAAAGGCCGACAGCGGCACGCGCGGCGAGAAACCAGCCGAAGCGGGATCGTTCATGAAGCCCGCGTGCGCACGAGGCGCGGCGAGCAGTGCAGCGAACACGGCGATCGCGATGACGGTAAGGCGTCGGGTCATGGGTGACCTCCTCGCAACAAAGCTAAGAACCCGCGCCGCGCCTGTCAACGGGTGACAGACGAGCGGCGCGGGCCCTTGAAGAGACTTGACCGGACCGGGACTGGCTAGGCCGCCTCGGTGTCGATCTGGAGCTTGATCACGATCTCATAGCG
This sequence comes from Candidatus Eiseniibacteriota bacterium, assembly GCA_021414165.1. Lineage (GTDB taxonomy): Bacteria > Eisenbacteria > RBG-16-71-46 > RBG-16-71-46 > RBG-16-71-46 > JAIOPA01. Next base: position 3,272 of record JAIOPA010000466.1, on the reverse strand, counting down.
GCCACCCGGCGGCAGCGAGACGGGCACCACGATCTGGCGCACCTCGCTCGACGTGACGACGTCCGCGTTGGCCGGAGCCATGGGCGCGGTGGCGACCGGCTCGGGCGCCAGCGACGGGCGCTGCATCGTGGCCGAGGGACGCGGCAGCGGCACGCTGCGCAGGGCCTCGGACGACACCGCGCTCGTGGTGACGGGCTCGCTCACCGGGGTCGAGGCGACCGGCACCGAGCGCACGACATCGCGCGACGGCGTGGGCAGCTCGATCTCGGAACCGTAGTCGATGCGGTCGTTGCCATGCGCAGACGGCGTGGCCTGCGCCTCATGACGGATCGCCTGCACCGGGGCCACAGGAGGCGCCATGGGCGGCGTGAGCATGGGACGCTGCGGCACCACGGCGGGCGTGGGCGCGGGCGGCGTGACCGGCTCCTCGGCCACCGGCGTCGGCGCAGGGCGCGACGGCGTGGACGGCGAGCGGCGCAGGTCCTTCGTCACCTTCTCCATGAGCAGGTGCGAGACACCGCGGAAGGTCTCGAACACGCCTTTACCCTCGCTCGCGACCGCCTCGAAAGACGGCACACCCGCGGGGTTCAGCTCGGCATTGAGTTCGTCGACCGTGTAGACGTTCGGGAGGTCGCGCTTGTTGTACTGGATCACCCACGGGATCGTATCCAGGGTGAGACCGTACTCGGCGAGGTTCGCACGCAGGTTCGCGAGCGACTCCTTGTTCTCCTCCATCTTGCCGACCTCGGAGTCCGCCACGAACACGATCGCATCGGCGCCCTTGAGCACCAGCTTGCGCGTCGCGTTGTAGAACACCTGGCCGGGGACCGTATAGAGAAGGAACCGGGTCTTGAACCCCATGATCTCACCGAGATCGAGGGGGAGCAGATCGAAGAACAGAGTCCGGTCGGACTGCGTCTTCATGCTCACCATCTTGCCGCGGCTGTTGTCGGGCACCGCCTCGTAAATGGCCTCGAGGTTGGTGGTCTTACCGCTCAAGCCAGCGCCGTAATAGACCAGCTTGGCGTTGATCTCCTTGCCCGAATAGCTCACGACGACCACGATGCTCTCCTTCCCTGTGGTGACCCCACCCCTTCGCGAGGTGGTCCCATGGAGCCCCTTGCCGCCCTTTCTCCACGGGCCTCGAGGTGAACGGCGAAACCGTTCACGGATGGGGTCGCCACAACGGTCGAGCGCTGCTGCCCGACATCCTTGCCGGCCGCGAATGCCGGATGACGACTCCGGTCCATGTATCGACCAGCCCCGTACGGGACTTGAACGGAATCGTGGAATGCCCCGCAGAAAGCGTCCGGCCGCGACCTGGGCGGGTCGCGGCCGGTGCGTTCTGTGAGCATTCCGGGGCCTCTGCCCCCGTCCGGGCGGGTGGGCTGCCAGCTCCTATGACCCTCGGCTCCTATAAATGAGGCCGCGGCCCGGTGAGGGGCCGCGGCCTCGAGATCGGCGCTTGGCTAGGCCGAACCGACGATGGCCTCGCGCACCAACCAGATGCCGGTGCGCTCATGGACCTGCGTCTGGATGCGCGCCTCTTCGCCCGTGTAGTGCGACAGGAAGATGCGCTTGAGCTGCTCGGCCTCATCGGCGCGGAAGTAACGCCGCGCGCGCGTGAACATGTCGTCGCGCGCCGAGTACACGAACGCGGTCACCTCGACCACGCGGTCGTACTGGTTCTGCGTGTACGCCGCCTCGGGCGAGTCCTCCATGTCGAGCCACAACGAGGCGCGCGGCTCCACGACCTCGAAGCCATGCTTGCTCGCCATGAGGTGCTCCCACAGACCGAAGATCTCGAGCGGCACATAGCGCACCTGCCCGGGACCCGCACTGCCTTTGCGGCGCAACGTACAGCGCACGATCTTCTGGCTCGACATGACGCCTCCCTTGGCGCGAGTCCGGCCACGCGAGATCCCCGGCAAGGGGGCTGCGGATCATGGCGTGGGGACGCTTTCGCATACTCTACTACCAGAATACCCCCGAGTTGAATGCTCTCTCTGGAGTATCCGCGTCCAGGGCCCCGCAGCGGGGGTCCCGAAGACCGCGTCCGGCACCCGGTCCGGACCCTTGACACCCCCCCGGGGCACGCCTACGGTCCTTCGCACTTCGATTGGACGCCTGCCCCGGACCGGCCGCGCATCAGCCCGCCCGCGCCGGCCTCGTCCGCAGTGGGGCCTGGAGGCAAAGGAATGTCCCGACTCATCTTCGGGTGGCTCACGGCGATCATCGCCAGCCTCCCGCCGTGGCTGGGTTACGCGCTCGCCGACATGGCGACCGGGATCCATTGGCTGGCCTTCCCCGGCCGGCGCCACGACACCATGGCCAACCTCGCGGTCATCCTGCCGCGCGCCTCGCGTGCCGATCGCGCGCGCGTCGCGCGCCGCATGATGCGCAGCTACAACCGCATGATGTACGAGTTCTTCCGCCTGCCGCATCTGTCGCGCGAGGAACTGCTGTCGTCGGTCGAGGTCGTGGGCAAGGAACATCTGGATCAGGGCCTCGCCCGCGGGCGCGGCGTGATCCTGGCCGCCACGCACATCGGCAACTGGGAGTTGGCGGGCGTCATGGTGGCGCAGTGGGGCTACGCGCTGCATGCGGTCGCGGGCGTGCAGCTGTCGCGCTGGCTGTCGGGCGCGGTGCGCGACACCAAGACCGAGCTCTCCATCACCACGATCTCGCCCGAGGACGGGTTCCGCAAGATCATGCGCGCGCTCGATCACAACGACCCCGTCGCGCTCATGGTCGACGGCAATCTGTACGCGCACGGCGCGCAGGTCGAGTGGTTCGGCCGCACGTCGCCGTTCCCCGCCGGCCCCGGCGTGCTCGCGCAGCGCACGGGTGCACTGCTGCTCTGCGGTTACTGCGAGCGCACCACGCCCGGCAAGTTCCGCATCGTGATCGAGCCTGCCATCGACCCGGCCGCGTTCGCCACCACCGCCGAGCTGCACCAGGCCATCGCGAGCACGGCCGAGCGCCATATCCGTGAGCACCTGGACCAGTGGTGCATCTTCCGCCCGCTCTGGGGCGAGCGCGCCGATCAGCACGCGGCCGCCCCCGCCGGCGCGGCGCGATCGGTGGCGAGGGTTTTGATGATCTGGTCGATGTCATCGGCAGAGGGCATTTCGGACATGACGATTTGCAGGGCGGAGATGGCCTGGTCGATTTCAACGTTGGCCTTGCGGTCGTAGTTGCCATCGCGGGACATTTTCTGCGAGACGGCGAAGCGCATCTTGTCGGCGAGTTTCTGGTCGGCGGGTTTGGCG
>JAIOPA010000494.1 GCA_021414165.1 Candidatus Eiseniibacteriota bacterium | reverse complement strand
CGACACCCCGCAGCCGGATCCCTACTGGGCGGCTTACGAGCGTGCGCTGCGCGAAGGGTGGAAGTAGAGCGCTTCACGCAAGCAGAAGCGGCCCCGAGGGATCCGTCCCCCGGGGCCGCTGTGTTTCTTGGCGTTCGACTAGAAGTGCATCGCCACGCCGAGCGACGTCGTCCAGAAGTCCGCCTTGTAGTTGTTCGGCGGCAGCTGGCTCGCCTGGTCGCCCAGATACACGTAGCGGCCGTTCAGGTCGAGCGAGGCGATACCCGGGATCATCGGCATCGAGATGCCGCCGCCCAGGTGCACGCCGAACTTCTGCGAGGTCTCGCTGGTGAGCAACGGTGCCTGCGGGTACTTGAGCGTGGTGTTGTACCAGCCCGCGCCACCGCCCACGTAGAACATGGGCAACGGCTTGGCCCACAGCGATGCGGTCACCGGCCACTGGGTGCTCTCGACGGTGCCCGCGAGCAACTCGTCCTTGCGATAGCCCACGCCGATCTCGGCGGCCAGCATGGGCGCGATGTTGCCGCGCACGGCCAGGCCGTACGAGAGCTGCGTGTCGTCACCGTTCGTGGGCGTACGCGTCATGCCGAGCGACGGGATCACCTCGGCGGCATGGGCGCGCGGTGCCACGAGCGCGAGACCGGCCAACAGCAGCGACGCGGCGATGAAGCGATACGTGCGAGCGAGCGGCGAAGACGTCACGCGATGCATGGTTCCTCCATGGATCCCCGGCCGTGCAACGCGGACGCGCTGCATGCGATGGGGGGTGCGGGCCGGGCCCTTGCGGAGCCCGGCCCGCGGTCGTGCCCGAGCGGGAGGCTGTGACGCCCCGCGTGGACGCCGGTTCGTCACTGCACGGCGCGTGCCGCCGGGGCCACGCGTTGCGGCGCAACGGGTTCGCGGCGGCGGTCCGCCGGGGTGTGTCGCAGCCGCCACAGCGCGTGTGGCGGGCCGGCCGCAACGCAGAGTGCAATGGGCCAGAACGCGCAAGGCCGGTGCGAGCGGACTCGCACCGGCCTCGGCCCTTATCAGAGCGGCGTTACTTCGCGTGCGGCGCCAGCACCTCGCTCACGTAGTCGGGCTTGGACGCATCACGCACCAGCACGGGGTGGCGCCGGCCATTGCGATACGTCACCGAGTACATGCCGAAGAACTCCTTGTTCTCGCACAGCAGCTCGACCACGCCGTTCTGCTTGCTGGCGGCGATCGCATCGCGCAGCACGTCCTTGGAATAGCGCCGGCCGTTCACGGCGATCACCATCATGTCGGGCGCGATCTTGGCGACATCGACCGGCGAGCCTGGCACGATGTCCTTGACGCGGCCGTCCTCGGTCAGCGTGAGGCCGAGCGTGTAGCTCTCGTCGACGACCTTGTCGGCCGCTTCATTCGAACGTTGCAGCGGCCCCATGCTGTCGGCCCACGCCAGCGACCAGCCCCCGTTGGTGATGCCGTTGGTTGGCGCGTGCGGCGCCACGTCGTACACGCGCTTCTGGATGAAGCCCTTCCAGTCGTACGGCTGCACGGCGTTGAGCGTGGCGATGACCTCGTCGAGCGTGTACGGCTTCAACTCGGCGCCATTGTTGGGCCCGCCGTGGAAGCGCTTGCAGAAGTCGTCCATGGACTTCGTGTTGTTGGAGAGCTTGCGGATGATGCCGTCAGCATCGAGCCACAGCAGCTGGCCCTCGTCATAGAAGTCAACGCTGCGGCGCCAGTGCTCCCACGAACTGCGCCCTTCGTACAGCTCCTGCGCGTGCGTGCCGGTGTCCACGAGCGGCCGCCACGTGCGGCCACGGTTCGCCTCGATCTCGGCGGCGATGGTGGCCATGTTGTCGCGCGCCTCCTCGGGCGTGCGGATGCCCGCGCGTGCCGCGAGCACCGCGCCCAGGTACTCGGTGAGGCCCTCGTACACCCAGAGCAGCTCGCCCTGCATGGGCGTGAAGAAGTCGCCCGTGGCGAGCCCGGCCGGCCGGCGGAACTTGCCGTTCCACGAGTGCGCATATTCGTGCGCCAGCAGGTTCGACTGGTCGCGGCGCTCGTCGTCATCGACCCACCAGCGCTCCGGTCCGCGGTCGTCGCTCGACTGGTGGTGCTCCAGACCGAAGTGCGCGATGTGGTCCGACATGGAGAGCAGGAAGTCGTAGTGCGCGTAGTGCTGCGTGCCGAACAGCGCGCGCGCCTCGCGCACCAACTGCTTCAGGGCATCAACCTGCGCGGCCGGGATCTGCAGGCCTTCTTCCGAGTCGCACGCCATGCGCAGGCGCACGGGCGCGGTGTCGCCCGGGGGCGTGAGCTCGATCGTGCGGAAGTGCGCGCCCGCGAGCACCGGGGAATCGACCAGCTTCGTGAACGTGACCGGCTGGAACACGATGCCGTTGGCATCGGTGAGGCGCTCGTCGAGTGCGCTGGCGTGTTGCCAGCGGTTCGGCAGCTGCAGCGTGGCCTCGCACGTGATGTCGTCGGAACGCTTGCCGGCCGGGTAGAACGCGACCTGGTTCCACGACAGCAGGATCAGCTTGGGCGTGCTGCACGCGGCCGACGTGAATCCATCGGTGCCGTTGTCGAGCAGGAAGTCGAACGCCAGCTTCACCTCGCGCACGCCCGCGGGCACGTTCACACGCACGGTGTTCATGTCGATGCCATCGCGAGTCCATGGCAACACGCGGTCGCCCGCTCGGATCACCAATCCGGCGACATCGATGTTCGGGCCCGTGGGCGCATGCTCACCCGGCAGCCACTTGGGGTACGACAGTGCCAGCACGCCCGGCTTGGCGGTGAACGACTGCGTCACATGCAGGATGCCGCGCGGGGTCTCGCGAGCGTCCACCTGCACGGTGAAGTCCGCGGCGTTCGCCGCCGCGGCCAGGAGGGTCAGGGCGACTGCGGCGAACGTGCGGCGGAACTCCATGGCGTGACCTCCGGCCGCGATCGCGCGCGGCACGGTTCAGGGCGGATCAGCGCTTCGGGGTAGTCGGCGTTGCGGGGGCAACAGCGGGTGCGGCGACCGGCAGCGGCACGAGTGCGCTCTCGGGCACGGGGCGCAGTGCACGCGCGACCGGGTGCAGGCTCTGCTCCGGGTCGTTCCACGGCGAGCGGCGGTAGAACCAGTCCGTGCGTGCGTTCGGGTTCGCCGCGAACGTGGAGTCGGCTGCCACCTTGGC
>JAIOPA010000049.1 GCA_021414165.1 Candidatus Eiseniibacteriota bacterium | reverse complement strand
GGCGCGGGTCCTGATTCATGAGCTGCCAGTGCTCGCCCGCGTCGTCGGAGCGATAGAGCCCACCGCCCTTGCGCGCGCCGACCACCGCATAGAGCCGCGCGGGCCGGCTGGGAGCGACCGCGATCCCGATGCGCCCGAGCCCATCGGCCGCCGAAGGCAGGCCCGCGGTGAGCGCGCGCCACGTGTCACCGCCATCGTTCGACTTCCAGAGGCCATTGTCCTCGGGGCGCACGAACGAGCCGCCGCCACCCTCCCACGGGGACTGACGCGCCGACCACAGCACCGCGTACACCGCACGGGCGTCGTCGGGTGCGAGCAGCACGTCCATGGCCCCGGTGTCACGATTGCGGAACAGCACGCGCTCCCAGTGCGCCCCGCCATCGCGCGAGCGATACACACCACGCGTGTCGTTGGCGCCATAGGGGTGGCCGAGCACGGCCGCGAACACGCGCTGCGGATCGCGCGGGTCCACCGCAAGGGCGGGGATCTGCTGGCCGTCCTCGAGCCCCAGGTGCTTCCAGCTCCGGCCCCGGTCATCGGAGCGATAGACGCCATCGCCCACCGAGAGATCGGGCCGCTGCAGCCCCTCACCCGAGCCCACGTAGATCACGTCGGCATTCGAGGGCGCGACCGCGATCGCACCGATCGAACCGGTCGGCTGGTCATCGAAGATGGGCTGCCAGGTGCGGCCGGCATCGGTCGTGCGCCACACACCGCCATGGTTCACGCCGATCAGGAACTCATGGCGCTCGCCCGGCACACCGACCGCGGCCACCGTGCGGCCACCACGGAACGGACCGATGCAGCGCCAGCGCAGGTCCTGCCATGCACGTTCATCGACCTGAGCGTGCGCAAGTGCTGCAGACAACCACAGCCCCGTGCCGGCGGCGAGCACCCGTGCAACGACACGCGAAGACAGACCCATGGTCGGCATACGCAAGGCCCTCGGAGGTGTTGAAGCGGGGACTTCGATCAACGAGCGGGCGCCGCAGTGAGCGCGCGGCGCGCCGTGAGGAGCGACGCATCGGCAGGCGCCTGCACGAGCCCGCGCTCGACGGCGCGAAGCGCGCCCGCGCGATCGCCCTGCGCCAGCCGCACGCGCGCCTCGAGGTCGTAGCCGCGCGCATCCTGCGGCACGAGCGCCTCGAAGGCCGCGGCATGCACCAGCGCTTCGGCATGACGACCCTGATTCCACGCCACCGTACCGGCCACGAGCAGGACCGGTGCGCGAGCGGCACCCGCGAGCCCACGCAACGCTCGCGCGGCCGCAGCTGCGGCGCCGTCGCGATCGCCGGCATCGAGCCGGGCCGCGGCGAGGGCGCCCCACATCTCGGGCGTGGCGGCGTCGATCGTGGCCAGTTGTTCCAGCGCGGTGCGTGCGGCCTGCGCATCGCCTCGTGCCGAAGCCTCGCGCAGCTGGGCGCTCAACTGTTGCCCGTACGCCGAACGCACACGCGTCACATGCTCGGCGCGCACCGAGTCCGCGAGCGCGGCCATGCCCAGCGACCGCAGTTCCGCCACGACCGGCGCAGGGTCGATGTCGCCGCGGTCCGCGAGCATGGCGCGGGCCCGCACGGCGAGCACGCGCTCGCGCGGCCAATCGGCGAGCGGACTCCCTGCGGGCAGCGCCAGCGTGCGCGTGAGGCTCGCCACCACATCGGGATGCGGGCTCGCCTTGGCGCGCCCCACCTCGACGAGGTCGCGCGGCGCGCGGTACTCCACGAACGGATGGTCATCGGTGTTGAGCGTGGCGGACGCGGCATGCGCGCGCGCGGCGGCCGCCGGCCCTGCAGCGAACGCGGCGATGTCGATCGCATCGGCGAGCCGGGCTTCGCGAAGTGCGGGCTCGACGCTCGCGGCCGTGATCCGGTCGTAAGCCAACGTGCGGCCCTTGGGGGCCGAGATCAGGATGACGTCGCTCGAACGCCAGAGACAGAACAACTGCGCGTCCGGGAACACCTCGACGTACGATGACAACAGGCTGAACCAGCTCTCGGGGGACAACTCATAGATCTGGATCCACTGGCAGAACACCCCGTCTGGCGCGAGCCGGGTCCGCACGCGGCGATAGAAGTCGGTCGTGAACAGCGCGTTCACGCCCGCGATCCAGGGATTCGTGGGCTCCGAGATGATGAGGTCGTACTGCCCCGCACCATGCGCGAGCTGCGTGCGCGCGTCCTCCAGATGCAGCGTGACGCGCGGATCATCGAGCGGGTCCGGACGGCCTTCATGGAAGAACCGCGAGGCCGCGATCACCGCGGGTTCCAGCTCCACGATATCGGTACTCCCGACGCCCGCCGCGAGTGCGGCCGCGGCCGTGGCCCCGGAGCCGTGCCCCACGATGAGCGTGCGGGCACCGGTATCCGCCATACAGGCCGGGAGCAACCCCACCAGCACCTGCGTGAGCATGTCGCCCGTGCCCGCATCGATCTTGCCACCCACGCGCATCCAACGGCGGCGATCCTCGAGGTCGCTGGCGACCAGCACCGACGCATTGATGCCTTCGCGATAGAACAACACCTTCTGCGCCGAAGACACCGCACGCGTGGGATCGCCCACGCCGCCCGCCGAGCGGAACGACGTCATGAGGTTCTGCGCGCTGAACGGCCGGTAGGTGCCGAGCGACATGAGCACCGGGTCCCACTTCGGAAGCGTGGCGCTGGCCAGGAGCGCCAACGCGACGAACGCGCTCACGAGCGCCGAGGTGCGCGCCGTCGGGAATCCCATACCCGGGAGCGCCAACGCCAGCACCGCGATCGCGCCTGCGATGCATGCGGCCAGGTTCACCACGCCGTGCACACCGAGCCACGGCAACAACACGAAGCCCGTGACCAACGAACCCGCGATGGTGCCGAGCGTGTTGAGTGCATAAGCATGGCCGGTGGCCTCGGCGCCCCCTCCCGTCTGCAGTAGCCGCGTGGTGACCGGGAACAACGCGCCCAAGAGCACGCACGGCACGAACACGACCGGAAGCACGAGGCCGAGCTGTGCGAACACCAGCCCACCCCACGACGTGCCCATACGCTCACCCAGCTCGAGCATGGCGCGCGGCAGGTCATGATCGGCGCGCAGCCCCACGAGCACACTGGCCGCGAGCGCGGACTGCAAGAGTGCAAAGCCACCGGGCGACGCCATGCGCGCGAGCCACGGGCCCACGAGCGCGCTACCGAGCGCGATGCCGGCCAGATACACGCCGAGCACGCCCGCGAACGAATAGACCGAGGAGCCCAGGATGAGCGAGTAGAGCCGCACCCACGCGAGCTGCAGCGCGAGCGCCGCGAAGCCGCTCAACGCGAACATGAGACCCACGACGCGCCGGGCGCTCGGTGACAGGAGCACGAGCCGGGGCACCTCGGCCGCCACCGGGGTGCGCGCCGCGGCCGGTGCTGGCTTCTGCACGAATGCGACCACGGCCGCCAACAGGTTGAGCCCGGCCGCCACCGCCACGCTCGCGAACAACCCGATACCCGGCAGCAACACGAACCCGGCGAGCAACGAGCCCAGCACCGCGCCGATGGTATTGATGGCGTACAACCACGCGAGGCCTGCGCCCAACGCACCGCGTTCGCAGCGCGCCACGAGCACCGGCAATGTGGCGCCCATGAGTGCGGCAGGCGGCACGAGCAACACGAACAACAACACCACGCGCGCCAGGGCGAACGGCGTGCCCTCGCCCCCGAGCCCGCGATACAGCAGGCCCACCGGGCCATCGAGCGAACGCAACACGGGCAGCATGGCCAACCCGAGCACGGCCACGCCCACCTCGAGCGCGGCATAGACGCGCGCAGGATCGCTGCGGCGAGCGAGCCGTGCACCGAGGAAGCGCGCACCCAGTGCAAGTCCCGCAAGGAACGCGGCCGTCACGGTGGCCACCGACTGCAGCGAACTACCGAGCAGGTAGCCCAACTGCTTGCTCCAGGCGATCTCGTGGATCAGTCCCGCCGCGCCGGACAACAAGAAGCAGGCGGCAGCCCACCACGGCATGCCCCCACGATCACGACGGGCATGGGAGGACGCGACAGCTCGAGGGGTGGACATGGTCGACTAGCTCCTCGCGAGGACGCGCACGCGCAATCCCCAGGGGTCCACGGCCTCGTGCCCGGCCGTATCGGACGTCACCGCGATACCGAGCGCCTGCAGCCGATCGCGTACGGCATCGCGCTCGCGTGCGGCCTCGACGACGAGTTCCCACCGGTCGAGGCCGGCATCCTGCGGTCCGGCCACGGGCTGACGCGCAGCCCAGACATTGAGGCCCACATGATGGTGATAGCGGCCCGCCGAGACGAACAACGCGCCCGGGAAGCGATCGGTGGCCACTCCGAAGCCCAGCCCCTGCACATAGAAGTGCTCGGCCGCGCTCAGGTCGCCGGTGAAGAAGTGCAGATGCCCCACGACGGTGCCCGCGGGCAGGCCCTGCCAGGTGCCGCCGGCGGCCGCGCGCACCGCGCGTGCATCGAGCGGTTCGGTGGCGCCATCGACGCGGCCATCGATCCACACCCACTCCTCGCGCGGACGATCGGCATAGACCTCGAGCGTGATGCCGTCGGGATCCACCAGATAGATGGCCTCGCTGAAGCGGTGATCCGAGGCGCCGAACGGCTCCCCGATGGATTCGAGGTGCTTGAGGAACGCGCCCAGATCGGCCCGCGAGGGCAACAGCAGCGCGTGATGATAGAGCCCCAGCCGGCCTTGTTGCGGCATGGCATGGGCCCCCGGGACCTCGCGCAGTTCCAGGAGCACGCGGCCGGCCGCGGTGCCGAGCGTGGCGCGGCCCTCGGCCGCCGCCAGCACCGTGACGCCCACCACCTGCTGATACCAGAGCACCGTGCGAGCGACATCCGACACGCGCAGCGAGACGACACCCAACGACGTGGAGTCCGGCAGCATGTCTACTCGTCCACCTCGGTACGGATGAGCGCGTGCACGGGGAGCGGCGCGATCTTGTCGCGGCCACCGAGGCCGATGAGTTCAATGACGAACAGCGCGGCCGTGACCTCGGCGCCCAACTGGCGCACGAGCTGCGAGGTGGCGAGCGCGGTGCCGCCCGTGGCGAGCAGGTCGTCCACGATCACCACGCGCTGGCCAGCCTTGAGCGCATCGGCCTGCAGCTCGAGCGTGTCCTCGCCATACTCCAACGAGTAGACCTGCCGAACGGTCTTGCCCGGCAGTTTGCCGAACTTGCGCGCCGGCACGAACGGGACACCCCAGTGCATGGCCAGCGGCACGCCAAACAGGAAGCCACGCGATTCAATGCCCACCACGGCATCGGGCTTCGCGGTGAGCGCGGCGAGCCGCGTGACGGCCTCGCGCAGCCCCTCGGGCGACTGCAGCAACGGCATGATGTCCTGGAACCGGATGCCCTGCTTGGGGAAGTCGGGCACCTCGCGGATGTGGTCCTCGAGCCGGATCAAGCAGGTCTCCTAATGAACGGTCTCGCCGCTCGACGAGTCGAGGTCGGCGAGCTCGATGGCGCGGCGCAGCTTGGCGAGCGCGCGGCCCTCGATCTGCCGAACGCGCTCACGCGAGATGCGGAAGTGGTCGCCCGTCTCCTGCAACGAGCGCGTGATGCCGTCGTGGAACCCATAACGGATGCGCAGCACCTGCTCCTCGCGCTGCGGCAGCGCGCGCAACAGGCGGTCGATCTTCTCGTGCTCCAACTGCAGTTCGACGATGCGCTCCACCGACAACGGCGCCATGCCCACATCCTCGGGCGCCAACTCGGTGAGCCCTTCGCCGCCCGGCGTGTCATCGAGCGACTTCATGCCGGTCATGAGCGCGCGCAAGCGCTCGGCGCGCGCCGTGGAGATGTCGAGTTCTGCGGCGATCTCGGACACCATGGGATCGCGCCCCAACCGCGCGCGCACCGTGCGCTCGGCACGCGCATAACGATTGAGCTGCTGGTACATCTGCACCGGGATGCGCACCGCACGCGACTGCTCGGCGAGCCCGCGCAGGATCGCCTGCCGGATCCACAGCGACGCATACGTGCTGAAGCGGAGCCCACGCTCGGGCTCGAAGCGATCGACCGCCTGGATCAGGCCGACGTTGCCTTCCTCGATGAGGTCCAGGAACGGCAGCCCGCGATTGCGATAGCCACGCGCCACGTGCACCACGAGCCGCAGGTTGGCCAGGATCACGCGGCCACGCGCGGCCTCATCGCCGGCGCGCGCCTTGAATGCGGTCGCCAGCAGTTCCTCGTGCGTCATGAGTTTCACGCGGCCGATCTCGTCGAGGTACAGGTCGAGCAGGTCGCGCTCGGCCTCGCGCGACAGCGCCTGACGATCGATGGGCGCGGCCGGGTCGACATGCTCGTCCTCGGGCATCCGGATGCCGGCCTCGGCGAGCCGCAGCCGGAAGGCCTCGAACTGCTCGGCATCGAACGCAGGATCGATGACGAGCGCATCGAGGTCACGGCGCGTGATCTCACCGCGGCCACGCGCCTCGCGCTCGGCCTCGGACAATCGCTCCGGGAACTGGACGAACTCCGGTACTTCCACGCTGACTCACCCCGTGATGCGGAAGTCCCCGGGGACGTCCGCGCGTTCGAACCACTCCACCACCGTGTCCGCGACCCGGGCCATCCGGGGCCCGGTACGCAGCACCTCGATGTACTCGTCCAACGCCTGCCGCCGGCCATGGGCCAGTACCTCGACCGAACCGTCAGCGAGATTACGCACCTCGCCGGCGATGCCGCGGGGCCGGGCCTCGGATGCCGCGAAGGCACGATACCCCACCCCCTGGACCCGGCCCGTGACCACGATGCGTACGGAAGGCATGGCGCGAGGATGGACCCGCCAGCGAGCGCCCGCAAGCCCGGGAAGCCCTTGGGGGCAAACGAAAACCGGAGAGCCTGACGGCCCTCCGGCTTCTTGACGATGGTCGGGGCGAGAGGATTTGAACCTCCGACCCCCTGGTCCCGAACCAGGTGCGCTACCGGGCTGCGCTACGCCCCGACATGTCGTGAATACGGGACCCGCACGGACCAGGGTCCGGCGGGGCGGTGAAAACTAGCACAGCCCCCCGATGGGTGCCAATCCAGCGCCGGGCGGGCCTTGGAGGCTAAGGCGTGAGCCCCCAGCCCTGCATATCGGCACGCAGGGCCTGATCCGTGAGTTCCAGCTGCATCGGGGTCACCGACACGAAGCCGTCGTGCACGGACTGGAAGTCGGTCCCCTCGTGCGGCTGCCAGACGGGGTCCTCGCCGCCGACCCAGTAGTAGTCGCGGCCGCGCGGATCGACCTTGCGCACCAGCGTGTCCTCGTAGACGCGCGTGCCGAGCCGCGTGATCTGCACACCCTTCAACTCGGCCGCCGGACGATGCGGCACGTTGATGTTGAGCAGCAGCCGGCGCATGAGCCCACGCGAGAGCACCTGGCGCACCACGTTGCCCACCGTATCGGCCGCTTCACGGAAGTCGGTCTGCTGCCGCGTCACGAGTGAGGCGGCGATGCCCGGCACGCCCTGCAGCACGCCCTCGATGGCGGCGGCGACGGTGCCCGAGTAGAACACGTCCTCGCCCATGTTGGGCCCATGGTTGATACCCGACACCACCAGATCCGGCGGCTCGAGGATCTTGCCATGGAATGCCACGAGCACGCAGTCGGTGGGCGTGCCGTCCACGCTGTACACGTCCTCCTCGAGCTCATGGATGCGCAGCGGGCGGCTCAACGTGAGCGCCTGCGACATGGCGCTCTGATTGCGGTCGGGCGCAATGGTGATGACGCGGCCGAACGGCGACAGCACGCGGCGGAGTTGCGCGAGCGCCGGCGATGCGATGCCGTCGTCGTTGGTGAGCAGGATGCGCATCAGGCGTCTTTCGGGGTGGGCCGCGGCTCGAACGACAACCGCAGCATCATGCCGACGATGCGCGGCACATCGCGCGTCGGGCTCAGGTGGCTGGTCTCATCGCCGTACACCGTGGGGATGGGCACATGCGCGACCTTGAAGCCGAGCCGCGCGGCACGCACGGCCATCTCGGTCTCGACCTCGTATCGGCTGGGCGTGACCGGCGTGCGGCGCAGCACGTCGCGGCGATAGAGCCGGTAGCCGCACTGGCTGTCGCGGATCGGCTGGCCGGCGATCATGCTGCACCAGCCCGACGAGAAGCGATTGGCGAAGCGCCGTGCCGGCGGCATGTTGGGCGTGATCTCACGCTCGCCGAGCACCAGGTCGGCACCCGCCTCGGCCGCGGCGACGAACGCTGGGAAGCACGCGGGCGGATGCTGGCCATCGGCATCCAGCGTGACGACGGCATCGAAGTCACGCAGCAGCTCGAAGCCGGCGATGAGTGCGGCACCCTTGCCGCGATTGGCCGCGAACGAGTGCACGGCCACACCGTGCTGGCGGGCGACCTCGGACGTCGCATCGCGCGAGCCGTCATCGACCACGAGCACGTGGGGCTTGCCCGGCAGAGCAGCGAGTCCCATGAGGACCTCGCCCAGATGCGCAGCCGCCTGATAGGCGGGCACCAACGCAGCGACGTTCAACGAACTCATCGCAGGGACCCGTCCTGGGTAGGCGGTGGTCCGGAGTCGCCGGTGGGGCCGACGAAACGGGATGAAATGGTCGGGGCGACTGGATTTGAACCAGCGACCCCCTGCACCCCATGCAGGTGCGCTACCGAGCTGCGCTACGCCCCGACCGTTATAAAGGGGTACATGCTGAAGCGGGAACGGAAGATAGCCGCGCAGGCCCGCGCGTGCAAGCAGGCCCGGGCGCGGCTCTCGAGCGGGCGGCTAGCGCTCGTTCGCGGCCACCGGCTCGCGATCGCGGCGCAGACGGGCCAGGAGGCTCTTCAGCTCCTCCTTCACCTCGATGAGCACCAGCTTACGGTCGGCCTCGCTGAACGCGATCTCGACCTGCGGCTCATCGAGCTTGCGGTCATCGAGCAGCGTGCGGCGCGCACCCGCGATGGTGTAGCGGCGCTCGTACAACAGCTCCTTGATGCGCAGCAGCATGCGCACCTCATCGGGCCGGTACATGCGGTTGCCGGCGCGGTTCTTCTTGGGGCGCAGCATGCTGAACTGCGTCTCCCAGTAGCGCAGCACGTGCGCCTTCACGTCGAGCATCTCGCTCACCTCGCTGATCGAGCGATAGAGCTTGCTCTCGGGTTCCTGCACGGTCTTGCGGATGGCCACGCTCACCTCCCTGCGCGGGCTCCGTGCGTGCGGAGCCGCGTGATCCCTTGCTCTGACGCGCGCTAGCCCTCGCGCTTCAGATCCCGCGTCATGAGCGCCATGAGCGCCGTCTGCGGGTCGCGCCCCTCGAAGAGCGCGCACACCTGTTCCGTGATCGGGAGCTCGACGCCCATCTTGTGGCCCAGATCGCGCGCGGCGCGTGCGGTGTGCACACCCTCGGCGACCATGACCATGGCGCCCAGCACCTGCTGCAATGTCTCGCCCCGGCCGAGCCGCTCGCCCACGTGCCGGTTACGGCTGTGGCGGCTCATGGCGGTGGCGATCAGATCGCCCATGCCGGTGAGCCCGAAGAACGTCTCGCGCCGTGCTCCCATGGCCTCGCCGAGACGCGACATCTCGGCCAGCCCACGCGTGAGCAGGGCACCCTTCGTATTGTCGCCGAACCCCAACCCGTCGCAGACCCCGGCGGCGATGGCGATCACATTCTTGAGCGCCCCACCGAACTCGCAGCCCATGACATCGGGATTCGTGTACACCCGGAACCTTGGCGTCGAGAACAACCGCTGCACCTCGACCGCACGGGCCTCGTCGGAGCTGGCCGCCACGACGGTGGTCGGGATCCCCCGCGCCACCTCCTCGGCGTGGCTCGGTCCGGTCAGTACGACCGGTGCGCCATCGCCGAGCGTCTCGCCCAGCACCTCCGACAACCGGCGAAGCGTCCCCAGTTCGAGCCCTTTGCTGGCACAGACCGGGATGCCCTTCGCCCCGGTGGCCGCGACATCGCGCGCCACCGCTCGCATCGCCTGAGACGGCACCACGAACAGCACGACCGCCGCCCCGTCGAGCGCTGCCTCCAGTTCCGCGTGAACCTTAACTCCGGGGGGCAGCGTGATGCCAGCCAGAAACTTGGCGTTCTCCCGCTCGACCGCCAGCCGGGTCATGGCGGCGGCATCCCGCCCCCACAGCGTGGGCTCGTGGCCAGCCTGGGCCAGATGCACGGCGAGCGTGGTGCCGAACGAGCCGGCGCCCAGGACCGCGACGCGGGTCACTTGCTCCCGCCCTTGAACGCGAACCGGCGCTCCTCGCCCTTCAGGAGCCGCCCGATGTTCTCGTGGTGGCGAAGGATGACCACCAGCGCGATGACGGCCCCGAAGCCGAACGTGGGGCTCTGGAGCCCTCCCGGGGCGACCAGCGCCAGCGTGGTGGCGAATGCCAGCGAGCCCAGGATGGAGCCCAGCGAGATGAACCGGGTGATCGCGACCGTGGCCACGAACACCACCATGAACACCCCGAAGGCCGGCGGCGACAGGGCCAGCAACACGCCGACCGTGGTGGCCACGCCCTTGCCGCCCTTGAAGCCGGCGAACACGGTGAACACGTGCCCGAGCACGGCCGCCAGGCCGACCGCCAACCGGCACCATTCCGGGCCGCCCGGGAAGCCGGCCGCCAGCGGCGACAACGGCACCAGCCAAGTGGGCAGCGTGCCCTTGGCGATGTCCAGGATGAGCACCGGGATGCCCACGGCGGGCCCCAGCGAGCGATAGACGTTCGTGGCCCCGAGGTTCTTGGAGCCGACCGTGCGGACGTCGACACCCTTCCACCACAGACCCAACCAGAGTCCCCACGGCAGAGCGCCGGCGAGGTACCCCGAAGCGAGCGCGACCAGGATCGGGATCATGGCCCGCATCCTACTACTCGCTCTTGCGGACGCGGAAGCGGAGCGGCGTGCCCTCGAACCCGAAATGCTCGGCGAACTGCCCCCACAGGTAGCGGCGGTAGTTGTCCGAGAGCCGCGACGGCGCGTTCACGAACAGCGTGAACGTGGGCGGCCGCTTACCGGTCTGGGTCATGTAGTAGATCTTGGGCGACTTGCCGACCGAGTTGCTGGGCACCTGCTTGCGCTTCTGCGCCAGCTCGAGCCAGGCGTTGAGTTCGCGGGTCGGGATCTCGCGCAGGTTCTGCGACACGCGCTCGGCCACGTACTCGGGCAGCTTGGACAGATGGATCTTCTCGGTGGCAGAGATCGGGTGTGCCGGGATGTCCGACAAAGTCGGGAAGCGGCTCGCGCGCTCGGCCTGCACGTCCTTCCAGGCCTGCTCGCGGTTCTCCATCTGGTCCCACTTGTTGTACAGGATCATGAGCGCGCAGCCCGCCTCGAGCGCATGATGCGCGAGCCGGGCCTCCTGCTTCTCGAAGCCGATCGTGGAATCGACCATGAGGATCGCGACATCGGCACGCTCGAGCGCCTGCAGTGCGCGCATGGTGGCGTAGAACTCCGCCTGATCCTCGAACATCGCCTGCCGCCGGATACCTGCGGTATCGACCAGCATGAAATCGCCCGCCGGGCTC
>JAIOPA010000493.1 GCA_021414165.1 Candidatus Eiseniibacteriota bacterium | reverse complement strand
ACTCTCGGTCTCGGCGTGCACCAGATCGGCCACGGCCTCGGCCTGCGCCAGATCGAGCCGGCCGCGCAGGTAGGCCCGCAGCGTGTACTCACCCGGACCCGCCAGCCGTGCACCCGCCGCGATCAACGCCGCCAACACACGACGCGCCGGCACGCTGCCACCATGACACGAGAACTCCACCGTGTCCTCGCCCGTGTACGAGCGCGGCGCGCGGAACACCGCCGCCACCACTTCATCGAGCACGTGCTCAGGAACCGCCGGATCGCAGACCCAACCATGATGCAGCGTGTGGCCCGCGGCCGCCGACAACACACCGCGCGCCGCACTCGCAGCCGTGGCGCCGCCGCGGAAGATCGCATCGGCGATGCGCAGCGCCTCACCGCCACTCGCGCGCACCACCGCGAGCCCGGCAGCACCGGGCGCAGTGGCGATGGCAGCGATCGTGTCGTCAAGAGCGTGCATGGCAGGGACTCCGGGATAAAACGACACGCCCGGCTCGAAAGCTCTCGAGCCGGGCGTGTGAGGTACGACAGTCGCTCAGCTCGCGGAGTCTTCCGAACGTTCCGGGAAGTCCGCAGGCGCAATGGCGACGCGTTTCACGTGACCATCGCCCAGCGAGTACGTGCGCACGCGCGCGTCCTCCTTGAGCGTCACGTGGATCATGCGGCGCTCCTGCGAGTTCATCATGTCCGTCACGATCTCGGTGTTCTCGGATACGGCCTGGTCGGCGAGCTTCTTGGCCAGGTCGGCCAGTTCGGTCTCGCGGCGCATCCAGAAGCCGTTCACCTCGAGCTGCAGGTGGTAGCGCGAACCGTCGCCCTTGTTGAGGAAGCGGTTCAGCAGGTGCTGCAGCGCGTCGCGCGTCTCACCACGGCGGCCGTTCAGCAGCTCGTCGTCTTGATCGACCTCGACCGTGACATCGACGCGATTGCCATCGCACACGGCCGTGACCTTGGGCTCGAAGCCCATGTTGCGCAGCAGCTCTTCCGTGAGACGCGTGCTCGTCGAGATCAGTTCCTCGGTGTTCATCATGGGCGAAACCTCTCCCGTCGAACGCTCGCCACGGGCACCGCGATCGCGGTCTCCGCGCTCGCCACGATCCCGACCGCGCTCGCGGCGATGGCCGCGATCACCACGCGCACCGCGCTCGAAGCGCGGCGTCTCCCCGGCGGGCTCACCCGAGGACATGACCGGCTCCGGCTCATCGTGCGTCTCCACCACAGGCTCCGCCGCGCGCATGACCGGCGCAGGCGCCGCCTCACGCACGAGCTCCGGCGCGCGAGGCGCGGGAGCAGGAGCAGCAGGCGCCGGGGCCGCGGCGCGCACGACCGGTGCCGCCTCGACCTCGTCATCCTCGAAATCATCATCGTGATCGTCATGCGCATCGTTCGTGGGCACGAATCCGGTCGCACCATTCGCGATCGGCGTCACGGCATCCGACGGCGCGCCCTCGGCACCCGCTTCGCCACCCCGACGGCGGCCACGGCCACCGCGACGGCCGCGACGGCGACGCTTGCGCGGCGAATCGTCACCGCCCTCACCTGCGACCTCCGGCGGCACCGGAGCACCGGCCACGGCAGCCGGCTGCTGCGGACGACGCTCCTCACGCGGCTCGCGTGGCGCGCGCTCCTCACGCGGGGCGCGCTCTTCACGCGGCGCACGCTCCTCGCGCGCGACACGCTCCTCACGCGGCGCACGCTCTTCGCGCGGCGCACGCTCCTCACGAGGCGGACGGCCCTCGCGCGGCGGACGAGCCGCGCGCTCCTCACCGGCGGCAGCCGCCGGCTTCTCGTCACGACCGCCACGGCCACCACGGCCACCACGCTCCTCGCGGCCACCCTTCGCCTCATCCTTGCCCGCGCGCGCCGGCTTGTCGTCGCGACCACCACGGCCACCGCTGCGCTCCTCGCGGCCACCGCTCCGGCCACCGCGACCACCACGCGTCTCTTCGCGGCCACCACGGGTACCGCGATTGCCGCGATCCTCGCGCTCGGCCGGCTCCTTGATGGCGCCACCCGGGCGGCGCATGACGCTCACGCGGAACGGCCGCGCACCGAATCCCAGGAAGCCACCCTTACCCTCTTCGACGGTGGTGATCACCGCCTCGGCGCGCGTGAGCCGCAGCGCATCGAGACCCTTCTTCACCGCTTCGTCGAACGTCTTGCCTTCATACACCGAACCAGCCATGACAGAACCCCTGCCGGACGCGCGCTCATCGCGCAGTTCGGGACCGCCACAGGCGGACCCTCGTGCGCGCCGGGAGCGCAGCCTCCCGTGCGGGTGGAAGTGATGCTCCGTGGCGCACCTCGCGCGCCGCGCGAGGCGGCCCCGCAGGGCGCACATCGCGTTCAGCGCGCGGGAAGGCCCACCGGGGACCGCGCGCACACGAGGTGCGGCGCAAGGACCGGGGGCCGTGCGGCCCGCGAAGCTGTATCGAGACGACGGGGAACTCTACTTCGGCCTGGCTCCCGTCCGCCACGCCGAACACCGTGCAGTCGGTCCCACGCGCCGCGCCCTCATCGGGCCGTGCGCAGGACCACGGCGCGTTACTTCGCGCCGGTTGCTCCCGTGCCGGCGCGCACGACCACGCCGGTATCGGCCCGCATCACCATCCACTGCTGCAGGGCGGT